>CAXBKC010000060.1:0-13020 GCA_963975615.1 uncultured Oleiphilus sp. | reverse complement strand
GCAGCTGCACGCGTGATTCGAAATATTTGGGCGTTCTCCGTTATTTATTGTGGTCATTTGCCAGAAGGTAATTACACCTTTACCGCAGAAGAAGCGGAAGCAGAAACCAAAGGCCAGTGGTATTTCAGACAGATTTTGGGCTCTGGTAATTTTACAGGTGGTTTATGGACCCATATTCTTAGCGGTCATTTAAGTCATCAAATTGAACACCATTTATATCCAGATTTACCCGCTTGGCGTTACCGCGAGCTGGGGCCAAAAGTACAGAATATCTGTGAGCGTTACGGCATTCCTTATCATACCGATACTCTGCCTAATCAGATGAAATCGATAGCGGTAAATGTTGTTAAATACGCCCTTCCGCCAACAGAGAAACTACCTAAGTGGTTGCAGAAAGGCATTAACAAGGGCCAGCCTTTACTATCAAATATTCAGCGTAACACTAAGGAAACTCTGAACAAGCCAAAGCAAATGATTGATTCTGTGGTTCAACTTAGTTTTCCAAAGGCATTACAGAAAGGAAAAAAAGCGGGCACAACTAATAAAATGGCTTCTGCAGCTTAATATCTATATTTACTGCCTTTGTCTAAGCGCTGCTTTGCAAAGGCAGTATGCCGTAATGAATAGGTTTTTAGTGTGCTTTTTACGCACATGGCTTAGCGGTATCAGTACTGTAAACAATCACCACGGAATAAATTCCCCCTGCCAATCAATGTAATGCGGAGCATTCTCTTCTGTTAAAGAAGGTAATATTTTTAGCAACTGTAACACTGTAAAATCTGGGGTAAACAACTTCCCATCAGGAACATTTTTCTGAAATGGTTTCGATAGATTAGTATCGACTGTGCCTGGATGATAACTAACCAACACGGCCTTTGGTAAGCGTCTGGACAACTCTATTTGTGCTGTTTTAATTAGCATATTTAGCGCAGCTTTGCTGGCTCGGTAACCATACCAGCCGCCCAAATGATTATCTTCAATACTTGCGACTCTTGCTGTAAAGAATACGATACGGCTAACTTGGTCTTTAGGCACCAATTTTACGCTGTGCTTTAACCAATTCATGGGCGCAAGCGTATTCGCTTGAAAGTAACGAAGCATCGTTTCTGTATTTAAACTTTCCAGCCGCTTTTCCGGCTTGAAACATTTATCATCCTCACCGCCATGAAGAGTCCCGATACAGCACACAATCAACGAAAAAACACCTTCTTTCTGAAACGTTTTACAACAAGCTTCAACTTCACTTTCTTCTATACTGTTCACTTGATAATGCTTGATTCGAGCATCGTTTACACCCTGTTTTGAGCGAGAAACGGTGTAAATAAAGTCGAAGGCTTGATCAGCAAGTAAAGCACTGACAAGTGACTGGGCTATACCACCAGAACTTCCAATCACCAGAGCCCTTGGTACAGAATTTGTCAAAGAAGACATTAGAAAACCTTTATGGTAAGTAGCTATTATTTATCGATAGAACAAGAAGAGGGACTACATGTAGTGCATCTTTTCTTGCCGGTTAATAAAAAAGAAATGGTATATCGATGCCGCGCAAAAAAAACGTAAAAGGCATCAGCAAACCACTTTATCACTGGCCACCTTAGGGGTGCATAGACCCAGCCTTTACCGACAGACTTCCAAGCTAAGTAGGTGACGTCCAAACCAGAAATAAGCGTTCCATCAGTTAATTGCCCATGAATACGGTCGTTTAAGTCTTGCCAACACAAATCAGGAAACCGGTCTTTGAAGCCTGGTAGCTGAATATCTTCTAGTGATAAGTTACCATGATGATCGTAAGCATTAAGCTTAGTCATTTCTGCTACACATAAAGGACAATGGCCATCGTAAAATAATCTGAGCTTCACTTTAAATACCTATTTGAAAATCTGGGTTATGAGAGCCTTTATAAGTTTTACGTTATAGTTGGAAACTTAGATCATAGCATTAGAGATTTAGACAAGGTGGAATAAAAAGGCAAAAAAACGAGAACACATGAAAAATGGTCTCAGCGGCTTAAGATCCATTACTTGTAGCCTTTGTAAGCTGTCATACAAGATAGAGGAGCAAAAATAACATGATTAAATTAGCTGAAGTAGATTGTGACGCCTGTAAAATAGACGCTACAAAATTAACCGACAATGAAATAGCAAGCCAACTTTCTCAACTGCCTGGCTGGGCCGTCTGTGTAGAAGACAGTATTAACAAGCTCAGAAAAGAGTTTAAATTCAAGAATTTTGTGGAGGCTTTGGCTTTCACCAATAAGGTTGGCGCACTGGCCGAGGAGCATAACCACCACCCGGATATTCTAACTGAATGGGGGAAAGTAACCGTGACTTGGTGGTCACATAAAATTAAGGGCTTGCACCAATTAGACTTTGTCTTGGCACTGAAGACGAGTGGGCTTTAAAATTTATGCATTAAAGAAACAGGAGGTAGTGACCTACCTCCTTAGAAAAATTTAAAAGAAGAAGTTTAAGCCTGCATAGAAAGTTCTAGATTTGTCTTCTTGTTCAACAGTCGCAAATATAGGGTCTACAACTTTTATATCTTGCCAGGTTCGATATTGAATATCGTAGCCTACTTGAAATTCGACCTGTTTGTTGATCTTAACCAAGGCCCCAACACCAACTTTTAGTGCCAGTGCTTTTAAAGTATCTTCCGAATAATCAAATGTTTCATCATCTAGCTCAGTAAAATCTGAACTAAAGCCAAGTAAAAAATAAGGGCTAAAATTAGACTGCGTCGGGATTATAAATAAAACATCGGCTCCCAAACCATAAACTTTTTCATCAAATGCATCATCAAAATCTTCTATTTTGAAATAGCCTTGAAACCGAAAATTTTCTCGCTCTTGAAAGCCAATTTTTAAACGATATCCTGTTTGATCAAAGTCCATTTCAGCAGAGCCAGAAAGCCCGCCAGATAGGCCAACAGATAATTCTGACTCACCCTTAAAATAATCTACACCAACAAATACTTTAGAGCTTTTTTCTTCAACAGGAACACTTTCTTCGGCAAGTAGACAGGGAGATAGTAAACTTAAAGACAGCAAGCTCACGACTAACTTATTCATAATACTTCCTTTTAATTTCTATTTATTAAGGGCGACAAATACTATCAATAATTCAAACAATTACTACTAATTTTTAGAGTTACTCACGCAACAAAATACTAATCAAACCTTCGACATTTTTTTCCCCCAACAAATCTTCCAAAGTATAAGTCTCTAGAGTTTGATAAAAGGCATTCAAGGCCTCTGAAAAAACATGTTTTAACTGACAATGCGGGGTAATCGCACAGGTATTTTTCTCGGAAAAACATTCCACTAAATTGGTATCTTTTTCCATTAGACGAACCAACTTGCCGACATTAATATCTTTTGGTTCTTGGTTTAGCTTTAAGCCACCATTTTTCCCTCTAACCGCCAAAACATAACCTTGAACATTTAGCTCTTGAACGATTTTCATCAAATGGTTTTTAGATATTTGATACGAATCGGCTATTTCTTGAATAGTAACCTGCTCATCTTTTCTTAAGCCTAAATAGAGTAATACGCGTAAGGAGTAATCGGTGTAACGAGTAATTTGCATCTAATATTTCCAATAAATTTATTCTGAGTCAATTCGATGATTTACATCTCTTCTGACCGGCCAGCACGTATGAAATCGTATATCGATAGCGTGCAAAAAAAGATAAAAGATATCTGCAAACTATCGAATAACCGTGTTTCATCCCTAGCACCCTTTAATAAATTAGTTCCGTGAGGCAGGTGTATTCGTCAAGTGACTGGTTAAATTGCCATCTTTTGAAGAATCATTACCTTCAACTTTATCTCGTTTTCTCCTTATTTGAGCACGAGAACTATAGGATTTCACCTTTACATGCACGCCACGACCAAACATTTTAACATTTGATTCAAGTACATCTACGCCATACAAAATAGCAACGACCAGTAAGGAAATTTTAACGGAAGCTAGTAAATGATCGGTAGCGATCATCACACCGATAGATGCCAACACCCAGATAGTCGCAGCAGAGGTTACCCCAACAACGGCGCCATCTTTGGCGAGCATAACGCCGGCACCGAGAAAACCTATACCAGTAATGATTTGACCTACAACACGAGAATGATCGACACCTTCACCTTGAATTAAAAAGGAGGTAGCTAAGAATAAATAAGTGCCCAAAACAATCAAAGTAGCCGTTCGTATACCCACCGGCTTTCCGCGTAATTGGCGTTCCAAGCCGATAATTGTTCCGCAGAATGTGGCAGTACCAATGCTGTACCAACTATATGGACTAACATCAATAATCGCTTCAAAATTCACCTTAGTAATATCTCCACTTTTAATTGTTTCTAATCTACTTACTTATAGACAGTTATCTTTTTCGGATCGCGACAGCTGTTCTAAGTCGACCTGAGCCAAAAGCAGACATTTTATCAAAGTCTTGTTTGGCTATCGGTAAATACTGACAATCTACAGGTTGCTGCTGAATATCTAAATCTGGATCATGCACATATAAGCAAAACTCATCCATACTGGTTAGCATGACCCAATGAGGTGCCTTTTTACCATCAAGCCGATATGTACTAATCAACATTAATACAGCATAACCTTGATCTAACAACGACTGTAAATGTGACTGAGAGATTTCTTCATAAATGATCTCTACCTTTTGCTTCAAGGCATGGTCCAAAAACTGATCATGCACGACACGCATAATATTTTTCTTTTTAATCGAGCGAACACCTTCTAGAAATAAAGGATCCTGAGTATTTAAAAACACACTCGATTCAAACCCCCGCTTATTCGCTGCTAAGGCTAAGCCGATAGGATGACAACCTCCATGGCCAGATGTCATGAAAATAGTGGTTGCTTCACGCCAAAGGTCTAATTCAGTTTCTTGGCTCATTTCAATATCTGTATTCTGATTATGCATAGCCATCATTAATGATGCTGGGCCACAAGTAAACTCTGTTGTTTGTTGATACCAGGGAATCGTTTTTTGCTCAAGTTCAATCAGGCTATGTCGAATCTGTTTTTGCATACGCAAAGCATCCATATGATCATCATAATAGTCACTATATTCACCAAAAATTCTATAGCCCGATTGCTCATAAAGTGTAATCGCAGCCTGATTAGACTTTGACACTTCAAGGCGCATAAATAAGCGACCTTTTTTGGAGGTATGCACTTCTAATTGAGTCAGCAACTCTCGCGCTAAGCCTTTGCCGCGCATACTCGGATTAACCGCTAATGAATATAAACGGGCAAGGCGCGTGCCCCGATGACACCATACCAAACCATAAGCAATAACCTGACTGCTCTCTTCTGCAAGCAATAACACGCCATGTTCAGATTGAATCCACCGTTTCATACTTCTTGGGCTAAGTTTATCTGTTTGGAAACATGCATTTTCCAAATCAACCAGCGCATTTAAGTCTTCTTTAGTGGCTAGGCGGTAAGTCCGTTCTTGCATATTGTTTCTCTATTTCTCTCTAAGGCTTGGCTGATATAGCTGTTAACGTCAGCTATCAAAATAGCTAACAACAAAAGGGTATTTAGGACTTAATACTGCTAATCAGGCGTTCGAAAATCTGCCATGACTTAAACAAAACAGCTTGCTGCCAAAGTGAGTCTTTTGGACAAAAATGCTCGATCATGCGTTCTCGATAATATTGATAGCGCTCTTCGGTAATGGAAGAAGGCTGAAGCTCTCGCCAATAAACATGATCGCTTAGTAAAACTTCAAACAAAGCAGCTGAGCCGTAGGAGCCAAATTCCAAGGTTAAGAAGAAGCCTTTCTCAGCCATAAACTGATGAAAGCAATAATCGAGCAAACCCTCTTTAGGTACCGAAAACGATGCCCCTTCATGGGCATTCGCAATCGCTGCACCAAATATATCTTTGGCCTGCTGGTTACCATGACTATCTGCTGGGTGATCACTAATCAACTCACCAAACGCCCACGGCCCTAAGCCTGTATGTAAATCTACAACCATGGTGTTCCGATTAGCTAAATCATAAAGAGCAATCAGTTTTTCTATTACTTTCCTACCATGCGCAGGAAACTGGCCACCAAAAAATGGCGCCCATTTATGAACATACTGACCACCACTAAAGATACGATCAAATATTTGTTGGCCCCATTTTTCACTCTGATTTTGCATTTCCTGATAGCGATCTTTGCTATTCATCAAAGTTGCTAAAATAGCGTCGTATTCGGGGTCTAGCGGCTCTACATTTTCATAATCTACAAAATTTCGGTTTAAATCTATACCCGAGATATCACAACGTCTTGCCCACTGCATACCCCAAGGGTTTAAACTATGGATCATTAGAATGGCCGTATCTTTAGGTATAATACTAGGGCTTGACAGTAAAAACTGTTGAATTGCCGAACCACAATAACCTTCTACACCATGTGTACCACTAATAATCACAATAACTTGCTTGGCATCTAATGGGCCTAGCCAGATGGTATCTGTCCCTATAACCGCCTCATCTTTAGATTCAAGCGTGCCTTGAAGCGGATAAAATCGGTGAGTTTTATCACCCGAAAACGAGTCATAAGCCTTAATAAAGGCTTGCTGGCATTGTTTAAAATCATATAAAAAAAACGATCCTCCTTGTTGAAGAATCGTTTTTCCGACATCGGAAGCTAAAGCATCCTGCATATCTTATTGCCCTTTGGTTTCCAAGCGACGGTGAAACTCACCCATAATTTGCATATAAAGCTCATCACCCAAGTATGCATCTTCCACTTCATGATCCAAGCTAGGGTTATCGTTTACTTCCAAGACATACGCCTTACCTTCAACTTCTTTCACATCGACACCATACAAGCCATTTCCGACCACTTTAGCTGCCTTTAAAGCAGCATCTAAGACCGACTTAGGCACTTCAAATGTTGGGAAGGTTTCAAAACCGCCAGAGAAGAAGCGTTTTGCGCTATGGTTATAAATCTGCCAATGGTTGCGGGCCATTAAATAACGACAAGCATATAAGGCGCGACCATTGAGAACACCTATTCGCCAATCAAATGAGGTAAACATGTATTCCTGAGCTAATACTAATGCACTAAGCTCAAATAATTCATCTAGCTTAGCTTTTAGCTCTTCTCGATTTGATACTTTATATACACCTTTTGAAAACGAACCTTCAGGCATTTTAAGAATAAGTGGGTAAGTGAATTTCTGCTCCAAAGACTCTAATGTTTCAATATCGGCATCACTAATCACTTCTGTTTTCAAACTTGGTACTTTTTGATAACTAAAGGCATCATGAAGGAAAACCTTATTGCAACATCTTAAAATTGACGCAGGGTCATCCATCACAACCAGACCCATATTTTCGGCTTTTGTTGCTAAACGATATGTATGATGATCAATGGCAGTTGTTTCTCGAATAAATAAAGCATCATAAAATGCTAAGTTATCTAATTCATTTTTATTCACTGCTTGCGCATTTATGCCATATTTACTCGCAGCTTTAATAAATTTCGAAATAGCTTCTTTGTTACTAGGCGGCACTTTTTCTTCTGGGTCAATTAGAATAGCCATATCCCAACGCTGGCGTTTTTTCTTGCCACCCATACGCCACACAGTATTTGTAAAGTGCGTTAAATGATCGACAAAGACAGCTTGCTGACTTTCATCCAAAGCACTATATGATCGCCGCTGAATACTAATTTTAATGCCCGTCTCATCGCGACTAAAACTTAACTCCAATATTGGCGCAGAAAACTGAGAGAATATTCGTGCCGATAAGCCACGAATTGTCTCATCTTCAACTTTGCCAAAGTACATCATGTAGTTGCGAGGCCATTGTTCTTGACTAATACCTTTCAAACCACTCTGGAAAGGTAATAAATCTTCACCCACCAAAGTACGTAAGGCATTTATAGTTTTCACACTTGGAAGAACCGTATGATTGCGAGCTTCTGCAAGTAAAGAACAGTAATATCCCTTACTAAGATAAGTATCAGTATCACAAAGATTAATGATCCGGGTTTTCGGTTCATTTTGCTTTGGATATTCACGCAGATAGGTTTCAAAACTAATCACACCAGGGAAATGTTCACCTAAAGCTAGGTCTTCATTGTCAACGACAATCAGGGTTTTATACACGTTTGTTCCTTGCTTAAAATAAAAAAGCTTAAATGGATAGTTTGTTTCTCTTTTGCAGATCAGTAGAAATATCTACATAAAACCTAGAGTGTTCATCAAACTTATATGACTATATAGAGGGTGTTGAAGCGCATAACAACTAAAAAATAATTGTCGTTAGAATAAACAGCACTGATGCTAAATCTTGTATAAGATATTAGGCCTTAAATTAGTATTTTTATCGTTTTAACGAGTCTAAAGAATATGCAGTTTGAAATAAACAGCTCGATCAATTTAATCCCTAAAGCCGACTGGGATTATTTAAATGGTAGTCACTTCCCTTTTACTCGTTATGCCTTTTTATCTGCCTTAGAAGCTAGCGGCGCTATCTCTGCACAAACTGGCTGGCAAGCTCATCACCTGCTAGTTAAAGATAATAATAAGCTCATTGCGGTAATGCCGAGCTATTTAAAACAACACAGCTATGGCGAGTATGTGTTTGATTTTCAGTGGGCTGAAGCTTATCAGCGTGTCGGCTTTGAGTATTATCCTAAACTAATCAGTGCTATTCCATTCTCGCCTATAACCGGGCCAAGGTTATTAGTGCATCCTGATTACAATGAATCTGAAGTTCTCGACTTTATCTGGAAAGAAACAAGAAATGTATTAACCGAGTCTGCTTACTCTTCTTGGCATTCATTATTTCTGAACAAAGAGCAATCTGACTTATTTGCATCCAAGCAATTAAGCCAAAGGCGAGCAGTACATTTTAAATGGCACAATAAAGCTTATGCTTGCTTTGATGACTTTTTAGATGGCTGTAATTCTCGACATAGAAAAAATATTCGTAAAGAACGCCGTAAAGTGAGCGAACAAGGTATTCAGCTTCGCCAAATCGAAGGTTTAGATATAACTGAAAATGAATGGCAGCACTTCTACCATTTTTACCAAGCCACTTATTTAAAGCGCAGTGGTCATGGCGGTTATTTAAGCCCCGACTTCTTTATCCTCCTTAAACAAAATATGGCAGACCAGCTAATGCTGGTATTAGCGACAAAGGATGAAGAAATGGTTGGAGCTGCCTTATACCTTAAAGACGAACATGCCTTATACGGACGTTACTGGGGCAGCTTTTCAGAAGACGAGTTTCTTCACTTTGAAGCCTGTTATTATCAGGGAATTGAGTACTGTATAAAACATGGTTTAAGGTATTTTGACCCTGGCGTTCAAGGTGAACATAAACTTCAGAGAGGCTTTGAACCTTATTACACTTATTCAAATCATTGGATTGTTCATCCTGAATTTCGTATGGCAATAGACCAGTTTTTAATAGATGAGCAAAGCCATGTTGAAGGCTATTTTGCTTATACAGAAACACGCCTTCCCTATAAGAAAGCCGAATAAAATCGTATTATTGAAATCTTGAACTTGTTCTCTTCCTTTACACCTTCTAAAATCTTAATTCGTTTTTCAAGGTAAAGACTGTTCGTTATGGGAAAGAAAGCTCGCCCCTCCTCTCTTAGTCATCCGTCATGGTGGCCTACGTGGTTTAGTGTCAGCCTTTTCTGGCTCTTAGGACAGCTACCTTGGAATATGCTTTTAGCCATTGGACGAAGTATTGGTAGATTATTTTGGCTTATTGGCGGTTCCAGAAAGCACACTACCCTCACTAATATTCGCTTATGCTTTCCACATTTATCTGAAGACCAACAACAAACACTAGCAAAAAAAACGATCATCAGTGCTGGTGAAGCCATAACTGAAATAGCAGGAACATTTAGTAATAAACGAATCGACCTTGGCAAACGCCTAGAAATTATTGGCCGTGAAAATATGGAAGCACCTTTGAATAAAGGCAAAGGCGTTCTCTTATTAGGGATGCACTTCAATACTATCGATGTTGGCAGCCGCTTACTGGGAAAAGTGCGACCGTTTAGTGTGGTCTATCGCCCAAATAATAACCCTATCTTTGATCAAGTTATAAAACAAAGCCGAAGCGAAGTTGAACACTACATTGAGCGTGATGATATTCGAGGTCTGGTAAGGCACCTTAAGGCAGGTCGCGCTGTGTGGTATGCTCCAGACCAGGATTATGGTACCAAGCATGCCGTTTATGCCCCTTTCTTTGGTGTGCCTGCAGCGACGATTACCGCCACCTCCAGAATCGCTAGGATGAGCGGCGCGGTTGTTGTACCGGTGGCACATTATCGCTTACCGGGCGGCCTGTATCGTATTGAGTTTGGTGAAGCTTTAAGCGATTTCCCTACCCGTGATGACTTAGCCGATGCCACGAAAGTGAACCAAACTATTGAGCATTATATAAATAAAATGCCTGAACAATATTTATGGGTTCACCGTCGCTTTAAGCACCAGCCAGATGATAAGAATCTGTATAAATAAATCCTTATCATCAACGACTTTCTTACCAATTCAAAGAGGAGCCTGTTTGATACTCGGTCACTCGGGTTTCAAAGAAGTTTTTCTCTTTACGCATATTGGCCTGCTCATCTAACCAAGGCAATGTGCTTTTAGCATTTACAAAGGGCGTCGCTAGGTTCAACTGCTTAGCCCTTCGGTTGGCGATAAACCTAAACTGCGCCTTATGCTCTTCTGCCGAGTAACCCAGAATCGGATCTTTTAAGATAAAGTCGGCATAAGATTGCTCCGCAGCATCGGCTTCTTCAAACATCACTTGAATAGCTTTTGGGTCGAGTTTCAAGTTCTCTTCTTTCATAATCTGGTTCACCACACGAATGCCAAAGGCACAATGCATGACCTCGTCTCGCATAATGTATTGAAGCTGTTCCCCTGTTCCTTTCATCAAGCCTCTTCGCTGCAAAGCAAAAATGGGGCTGAAACCATTGTAAAACCAGCAGCCTTCAAAAATGCCTGCGAAGAAAATATAAGCCATAACAAACTGCTCTAAATCATCACGATTACGCAAATCGATATCGCTGCGCATGACTGAATCCAATCGTGTATTCGCGAGCTTAATTTTTCGATAAATGGCAGGCACTACACGGTAGCGGTTATATATTTCACCTTGGTCTAAGCCGATGGTTTCAATGCAATGCTGATAGGTCCAGGTATGCATGGCTTCTTCGTAAACTTGACGTGCTTGATAAATTTGCAGCTCGGGTGCGGTCATTTTTTCCATCACCGCAAGGCCAATATTACGCATCGCCATGATATCGGATGTGGTGAGATAAGAGAGTACATTTTCATAAACGTGTTTCTCTTCAAGCGTGAGCTTGTGATTGTAATCGTGAACATCTTGAGTCATGTTGACATCTAAAGGCGTCCAATGATTTTTATTAGCGTTTAAGAAAAACTCCCAGGCCCATGGATATTTAAACGGTGCTAGTTGGTTTACATCAGTCATTCCGTTGACCACCCGCTTATCGTCTGGATTCACAGGCGGCAATTTTTCTGAAAGCTCGGCAATATTATCAATAATTTTCTTCTGCTGACCTTCAAATATAATCGACTCTTTTGATGGAATGGCGGCTGCTAAAGGATTGTCCCAGTTAGGTGTATTCATAATTGTTCTCCAGTAATTTTATGGCTATTGGCAAGCGTCGCATTCAGGGTCGAGTATTGAACAAAATTTAGGGGCTTCGGCCGCTTCATTTAATTCAAAATCGGTGTTTTCAGGTTCAGCAGCTCTTGTATTCGATTCACTAATAGGACTATTTTCAGTGACCGCACTTTGGCTTGCTTCACTGGTGGTTTTTTCCATATGAGTAGCACCTAAGGAACGTAGGTAGTAAGTTGTTTTTAGACCTCGCGTCCAAGCTGTTTTGTAGAGGTTATCGAGTAACTTTCCAGATGCTTGCGGCATATATAGATTTAAACTTTGCCCCTGATCTATCCATTTTTGGCGTCGCGATGCGGCTTCAATTAACCAGCGCGAATCAATTTCAAATGCTGTCGCAAAGCGCTCTTTAATTTCTTCTGGAATACGCTCTATCTGTTTCAGTGAACCATCGTAGTATTTAAGGTCGTTAATCATGACCGCATCCCATAAACCTAAGGCTTTGAGTTCATCCACCAGCCATGGATTTACCACAGTGAATTCACCCGATAGGTTCGATTTAACAAATAAGTTTTGATAGCTCGGCTCAATAGATTGCGAGACACCAACAATATTCGAGATGGTCGCGGTCGGTGCGATGGCCATAACATTAGAGTTACGCATACCGAACTCTTTGATCAAATCTCTAACCGGCTGCCAGTTAAGTTGCGTCGAGTCATCGAATACCGAGTACTGCTCACCACGCTCTGCGCTTAACAGCTTCAAGGAGTCGATCGGCAAAATATTCTGGCTCCACAACGAGCCTTCGTAGCTCTCATAAGCACCACGCTCTTTGGCCAATGTTGCTGAAGCTTCAATAGCGTAATATGAAATTAACTCCATAGACTGATCAGCAAAATGCACCGCTTCGATACTGCTATACGGAAGCTTTAAGGCATAAAGTGCATCCTGAAAGCCCATGATGCCCATGCCAATCGGGCGGTGACGTAGGTTTGAATTTTTCGCCTGCGGTACCGCGTAGTAATTAATATCGATCACGTTATCGAGTAGACGGATAGCAGTCTTAATGGTTTTCTGTAAGTGCGCTTTATCAAGCTGACCATTTTCAACATGGTTCACCAAATTAACCGAGCCTAAATTACAAACGGCTATTTCATCTTCGCTAGTATTCAGGGTGATTTCCGTACACAAGTTGGATGAATGGACAACACCACTGTGTTGCTGAGGTGAACGTATATTGCAAGGGTCTTTGAAGGTGATCCAAGGGTGACCTGTCTCAAATAACATCGAGAGCATTTTTCGCCATAGATTCTTGGCAGAGATTGTTTTGAATAAACGCAACTCGCTCCTTGCAGCCATGGCTTCATATTCTTGATAACGG
>CAXBKC010000059.1:0-13117 GCA_963975615.1 uncultured Oleiphilus sp. | reverse complement strand
ACCCACCAGAATCAGAGCTAGAGGTTAGAGAGCACTTAAGTTTTATGAGTAACAAGCTTATAAAGCGTGGCCGTAACTTCGCTAGTATCAATTTATTTGAAACCATCATTCAATTGCTCGACTCCAGAAAGTTAACAGAGCGAGCATTCAAAGTGCAAAAAGAGCGTGGCGATGAAGCCTTATTTAATGCACTGAAAGGCCCTTTGGAGCAAAACCGCGTAGCAGAATTTATCACATCGAAAATCGACTTAGAAAATTGTGATTTTATATTACTTCATGGTTTGGGAAGTGCATGGCCAATTATCAGGGGGCATGGCCTGCTAAACGCATTGCATGCCAAAGTAGGTAATGTACCTACAGTGTTATTTTACCCAGGTGAATATGACGGCACAGCTCTAAGGCCATTTGGCCAAATCGAATCAAACAATTACTACCGAGCATTTAAATTAGTTCCGTAAATGGACGTACAACTAAGCAGTAAGGATTAGAAACATGCAAATTAAAGATTTATTCATCAAAGACATTAACCGTCCAATTAACGGTGTAGTAAAAGCGGATCAGTTAGAAGAAAACACCGTTTTTACTGAGTTAGATGAATACGTAATTACCTCAGAGCTTGCTAAGCATTTTGAAGAATTTTTTGATGCTTATATGCCATCAGTACGTGATCCAAAAGCAAAAGCAACTTCGGGCAAGCTAGGCATTTGGGTCAGTGGTTTCTTTGGCTCGGGTAAATCGCATTTTATTAAAATTTTGTCTTACTTACTGCAAAATATCAAAGCGACTAACGGTGAGTTTGATAAGTCAGCGATTGAATTTTTTAAAGATAAAAAGCTAGATGGCTTTCTATTAGGTGAAATTGATACCGCCATCACAAAAGAAAATACCGTTATATTATTTAACATAGATGCCAAAGCAAATACTGATGATGGTGACGATGCGGTTTTAAAAGTATTCCTCAAGGTATTTAACGAGCAAATGGGTTTTAGTGGCGATCATCCACACATTGCCCATTTAGAAAGAGAACTAGCTAGCAAAGGTTTGCTAGACGCTTTCCACAAAGAGTTTTTTGTAGCTACTGACATGCATTGGGTTGATAACAGAGACTCATACGATTTCTATCGTGACGACATGGCTGATGCCTTAGGTAAAGTAACTAAACAATCTACCGAGTCTGCTCGCCAATGGGTTTATCAATTAGAAAACAACTTTACATTAGATGTCACTAATTTCTGTAAATGGGTTAAAGAATACCTAGACGGCAATATAGAACGCCGTGTTTTATTCTTTGTCGATGAAGTTGGTCAGTTTATTGGTAACAACACGCAAATGATGTTGAAGCTGCAAACCATTACTGAAAACTTAGGCACTGTCTGTGAAGGCAGGGCTTGGGTAGTCGTTACATCTCAAGAAGATATTGATTCTGTTATTGGTCAAATGAAAGGCTCAAAGGGGCATGACTTCTCTAAAATCCAAGGTCGTTTTGAAAGGTTATCGCTATCTAGCTCGAACACCAGTGAAGTAATAGAAAAACGCCTATTATCCAAAGATGAAGCTGCTCGTGATGAGCTGCAAGATTTATACGATCAAAAAGGTGATATTTTACGTAACCAACTTGCTTTTGATAACACCACAACCGCAGAGCTAGCAAACTACAAAGATGCCTCAAGTTTCGTTCATAGCTATCCATTTGTTCCTTATCACTACACTTTAGTGCAAAAAATATTTGAAGCAATTCGTAAAGCAGGGGCAACTGGTCTTCACTTAAGTCGTGGTGAACGCTCATTACTTGATGCTTTCCAAAGTGCGGCTAAACAGGTTCGTGAGCAAGAAGTTGGCGTGTTAATTCCGCTGTATTACTTCTACCCAGCCATTGAAAGCTTCCTCGATACTTCTGTTAAAAAAGATATAGACCAAGCGTCAGACAAAGACTCTATATCACCGTTTGCGCTCGATATTTTAAAAACATTGTTCTTAATTCGTTATGTTGATGTTTTAAAATCAACCCTCGATAACCTAGTTACGTTATGTGTTAGTAAAGTCGATGAAGATCGCTTAGCGCTTCGACGCAATATCGAACAAGCGCTTAACTCACTTGAGCAAAACTTATTAATTGCTCGCCAAGGTGACGAATACATCTTCTTAACCAATGAAGAAAAAGAAATAGAAAATGAAATCAGAGAAACCGAAATAGAGCTCTCTGATGAAACTAAAAAACTAAGTGACTTAATATTTGAAGACGTTCTTCGTCGTGATAATAATTATCGCTATCCTGAAAACAAACAAGATTTCCCGGTAAGCCGTTTTTGTAATGGTATGCCTCGCGATGGCTCTCAAGAAAACGACTTAGTAGTAAAAATTATTTCACCGATTGATCCTAATTACGCTGAATATGACTCAACCGCTTGCGCTAATCAGTCACAAGACGGCAACAATGGTGCAATAATTATAAAGCTTGCTGATGACAGCAAAACATTTGATGAAATCAGAAGCTTTATTCGTACCTCTAAATTTCTACGCCGTAATTCAGGAAAACGCCCAGAGCAGCAGCAGCTGTTGCATCAAAAAGCGACAGAGAACAATACAAGAAATGAACGGGTTAAAACAGAAGTAGAGCAATTGTTAAAAGACGCTGAATTTTACGCTTTAGGCAATAAACAAAACCCTAAAGGCAGTACCATAGGCGCTATTCTGCATGACATCTATCGCTATGTTATTGAAAACACCTTCAGTAAACTTAAATTAGTTAAGCCGTTTCCTGGTGATATTCGCCGTGAAATTCAGCAAACCTTAATTGCCGATGACATAGGTCAAATCGGTTTAGATCTTAAATCAGATGAAGTTAACCCAACGGCGTCTATAGAAGTCGAGAGCTTCATTTCTTTGGGGGATGATGCTGGGCGACCTATCACCGCAGAAGACATCGTAAAACGCTTCTCTAAGCGTCCATTTGGCTGGAATGATGACGAGATCATCTTAATCATTGCTCGTTTAGCATTGGCGAACAAAATTAACTTCCAATCGCGTCAACAAGATGTTTCGTTAAAGAACGCCTTTGAAAATTTAACACAAGTGAGAAAACGAGCGGAACTGCGTGTGCGCCGCATTAAACAGCAATCAGACGCCAATCTTAAACGTGCAGCTAAATTATTCAAAGATGTCTTCGGTAAAAATGCGCCGAGTGCTGCCGCAGGACAAGTGAATGAAAAAGAGTTGTGCAATGTAGCTCAAGCTAACTTACAAAAAATGAAATCAAATCTTGATGCGTATGCCAACAAAGCATCTACCGGGCATTACCCGGGTGTTAAAGATATTGATAACGGCAAGGTCATACTTTCAGGCTTAATTGAAGCGCAATCTAGTTACCAATTCATTGAACGCTTTTTAGCTAGCGAGAATGATTTATTGGATTTCGAAGAGGACTATCAAGACTTAGGTGACTTTTACGAATCGCAATTCGCTACTTGGCAGAAACTTCACAAAGCATTAACCATTGATTTTGACCGTAACCGTAAAGCGCTTGAAAAAGATTCAGATGCATCAGCAGCACTTAAAAAACTAGAAGCTATCTACAACAAAGAGCGTCCGTATCGAGATATTCGTGAAATTGAACCTCAAATTGAAAAAGTAGCTAAGGTTAACGAGAGCATGTTATCGAGTAAGCGAGAGCATGCCAAATCACGTATTGAACACAGAGTTGAGCAAGTTCAAAAGCAAATTAAAGAAACCAATGCACCAAGTGAATTAAGTAACAAAGCCTTAATGCCACTTCAGTCTTCAATTAAGAGGCTTGATGGTTACACAGGAATAGCTGAAATTCTTCAAGAACAAGCAGATTCTGTAGCATTGGAAGAAGAAGCTTACGAGCTAATTAACGCCTACATTGAGCAACAACATGCACTTGCTCTTGCAGAAGCTAAGGCAAAAGCTGAAAAAGAGGCTGCACAAAAAGCGGAAGCAGAGAAAAATAAAGGAAATGGTGTTCCTTATGAGCCAGAACCAAGTGAGACAGCGGCTGTAACAGAGCCAAAAGTTCAAAAGCCTGTACCTAAAAAGATTGTTTCTATTGATACATCAAGCTTAATGCAAGAAGTAAATAGTGCTGGAGTCATCGAAACTGAGCAGGATATAGAAGATTATTTGTCAGCATTAAAAACCAAATTAACCGACTTAGTTAACAGTAATAACAAAGTACGCTTTAAGTAATCAAGGACTGAGCACAGGGAACAAATAAAGGTAATAATTATGAACACTAAAAACTTAAAAGCATACGCACCTAAAGCCCGTAGTCAGTTTATTGAAGCAATAAAAAAACGTGCTGCACAATTTGGTATTTATGAAGGTGAAAACGGTGAGGCACGAATTGAAACCGTTCAAATTGAAGGTAGTGTCGCCATTATCGAAGGTAGAGCCTTTACTCGCCAAGAAGGTGAACAACGTAAACGTTTAGAAAAGAAAGTCGCTGAACGTGGCTACGATATGTTTATTCGTGAAATGGCCTATACCTGGTTTAACCGTCTTGCCGCTATTCGTTATATGGAGCTGCATGGCTATTTTGACCATGGCTTTCGTGTACTTTCACACCCATCAAGTCTGGATTCATTGCCAGAGATACTAAGCCATGCCTCCGATGTTGCTGACGGTTTAAAGTTAGATAAAAGTCATATCATCGAATTGCAATTAGCCGGTGACAAAGAAGAGCAGCTTTACAGAGAGCTATTACTTGGCCAGTGTCATCAATTAGCCAAAATTATGCCCTTCGTCTTCAAAGGTCTTACCTCAGACTCTATTGACGATGCAGCAGAGTTATTACTGCCTGACAATCTCACCAAAACCGACTCTATCTTAAAAGGCTTAACAACAGATATTCCAGAAGAAGACTGGAACGATATCGAAGTTATTGGTTGGTTGTATCAGTTTTATATTTCAGAGCATAAAGATGCGGTTATAGGCAAAGTAGTTAAATCAGAAGATATTCCAGCTGCCACTCAGCTATTTACGCCCAATTGGATTGTTAAGTACCTAGTTCAAAACTCACTGGGCAGACAGTGGCTAGCTACGTATCCAGATTCAGATCTTAAAGGCAAAATGGAATACTACATTGAGCCTGCTGAGCAGTCTGATGATGTTATAGAACAGCTAAAAGATATCACGCCTACCAGTATTGACCCTGAAGAAATCAAAGTGCTCGACCCAGCCGCTGGTAGTGGCCATATACTTGTTGAAGTATATGAAGTGCTTCGAGAAATTTATCTTGAGCGAGGATACCGACTTCGTGAAATTCCAGAGCTGATTCTTACCAAGAATATCTACGGTTTAGATATTGATGATCGAGCCGCCCAGCTCGCTGGTTTCGCATTAATGATGAAAGCTCGTGAAGATGACAGACGCATCTTCCAACGTGTTGAGGATGGTGAAGTATCACTTAATGTTTATTCACTCCAATCAACAGAACACCTTGATATTCCAAACCTTTGGAAGGCATTAAACTTAGAAGGCAATCAAAAACAAGGTTCAACAGGTGGACTTTTTGATGAACCCACCGACGTCATTCCCGCGAAGGTGGGAATCTACAAAGAATACTTTGAGTTATTACAAATACTTAAATCAGCATTTCTACAAGCGAAAACACTGGGTTCTTTAATTCAAGTTGATGATAAAGTTTTTGATAAATTAGTATCTTTTAAAGGTTTACTAACTGAAAAAGTTTCTACTTCTGACCCTGCTTCTAAGGTTGCAGCACAAGAGTTGATACCAATAATAAATCAGTCCTTAGTTTTAGCTCAAAGGTATGATGCTACGGTTTTAAACCCTCCATATATGGGAAGAAAAGGTATGTACCCCCCGTTAAAGCCTTTACTTAAAAATCTTTACCCTAATTGTATTTGGGATATATATGCAGCGTTTATCGAACAATCGGTTCATTTGTTAAAACACAATGGTGTTTCATCCTTAATCACTATGCAGTCCTGGATGAATCTCCCCGCTTTCGAAAATCTACGTAAGGATTTATTAAATGGCAATTTAATCGAATCTTTGGTTCACTTGGGGGCTAGAGCGTTTGATAGCATTTCAGGTGAAGTTGTCAGAACTGCGGCCTTTAGTATTCGAAAAGTTAAGTCAAATAAATTCAAAGGCACCTTTCTTGATTTAAAGGAAGGTAAGAGTGAAAAAGAAAAAATTGAAATTTGGTTAGAAAAGTTTCCTGCGTATTCATCTTTGGAGCAAAAGGACTTTTTTCTCTTGCCTGGAGTTCCTCTGTCGTATTGGATAGAAAAGAATGTATTAAATGCATTTACTAGTGAGGAATATGTTGGAGATAAAGCTCTTAGCGAAAGCCTTAACCTTACAGGCGACAACGAAAGGTTTTTAAGGTTTTTTTGGGAGGTTAAACAAAATGAAATTGGTAGAGGAAAAAACTGGTTGTTCTATGCAAAAGGAGGAACACTCAGAAAGTGGTATGGAAATTTTGATTATGTAGTCGCCTGGGATGAAGATACTGTTAATTATCTCAAGAAAAATAAAACGGCTAGATTAATTAAAGAAGATTGTTGGTACAAAAAAGGCATTACATGGAGTTTGGTTACGAGTGGTAAACCAGGTTTTAGATTGCTACCTAATGACGCACTTTTTGATGTTGGGGGAGCTAGTATAGTTTTTGAAGATAATGACATTCCTCAAAGAATGTGCTTTCTAAACAGCGCTGTGGCAGAAAAGTTCATCAGGCTTTTTAACGAAACTAAAGTGCAGCTCGGAAATGTTACCCCTCTTCCTCTATTGGCTTCTAAGTATGATTATAAAGGTATTTATGATGAGCTTGTTAGAATTCATAGAGAAGATTGGAATACTGTTGAAATTTCCCATGAATATTTATCTCCATATTTAACAAGAATAAAAAATACATTACTTGAAACAAGCTTAGCTAATTTGGTTAATAAGAATAAAGAATTAATTGAAAGGGTAAACTACTTAGAAAACAAGTTGAACTCTCATTTTATAGAGCTATATGGGGTAAGTGACGTATTGGATAGTGAAGTGCCTTTAGAACAAATTACCATGTTCTCAAATCCATACTATACATATAAAACCGGTTGGGATAGTGGTTACTCATTGATTCAAAGCGATCAAATTAAAGAAATTTTAAGTTACGCTATTGGTAACATGATGGGGCGCTACTCACTAGATCGCAATGGCATAGTCTATGCTCAGTCAAAAAATGAGGGCTTTAAAGAACTAGAAACTGAAGGTGCGTACAAAGCTTTCCCTGCCGATGATGACGGCATCATCCCGTTAGCGTCAGAAGAATGGTTATTTGATGATGATGCAACTACCCGTTTTAAAGAGTTTGTTAAAAAGGTTTGGGGTGATGACCATTTATCCGAGAACTTAGAGTTTGTCGCTGAAAGCCTTTGCTTGCATGCGTTAAAACCAGTGAAAGGCGAAAATGCTAACGATACTGTTCGCCGTTATTTCTCAAAACAGTTCTATAAAGACCATTGTAAAACCTATAAAAAACGTCCTATCTATTGGTTATTTAGCTCAGGCAAAGAAAAAGCCTTTGAGTGTTTAGTTTATCTTCACCGCTATAACGAAGGTACGTTATCACGCATGCGTACCGAGTACGTTACGCCATTAATGGGTAAATTCGATGCGCAGCATACCTTATTGTCGGAACAGCAAATACAAGCTACAGGCACCGAAGCTCGCCGTATCGAAAAAGAGCTAAAAACCTTAGATAAAAAACAAGCCGAACTACGCACCTTCGACGAGCAATTAAAACACTACGCCGAAAAACGCATCACCCTCGACCTAGACGATGGTGTAAAAGCCAATTACGGAAAATTCGGCAATCTACTAGCTGATGTAAAAGCTATCCATGGAAAGGCAGTGAAGTAGGATGGCTAAGAAAAAAGTGAGCGTATTTATTTCATACGCTCACAAAAATAAAATACTAGCCAATGACTTGCTAACTAAGTTAGACGAGTTGCTTGCTCCATCAAAGAACTTTCAATTCGAATTATGGATTGACAGTTATATTGATGTTGGTGAAAAGTGGCAAGAACAAATCTTATCTGCTCGTGACAAAGCTGATATAGGTTTGTTATTTATTTCCCCTGCATTTTTGTCTTCAAAGTTTATTACGGAAAAAGAACTGCCTTCATTTTTAGGTGATGAGTCAACACCAATGATTCCTTTAATGTTAAATAAGGTTGACTTTGAACGTCACGATTTAAAAGGGCTTGAAGATTATGAAATATACCGATTAGATTCGGATAAGTTCAAAGAGCCCAGAGCATATAGCGACTTAAAGGCCAAAAGACGTGATGACTTTGCTTGGGCGATATTTGAGTTGCTCCACGATAAATTAGGAAAGTAATGGAACTACATCCTTTTGAATATATAGCTATTCGTGCCTACAAAAAATGCAGGGAGCAGGTATGATCATTGAAATACAACAGAGGCTATCTCAGTACAAAAGTTATTGGCAGTTTAGGAAATGGATAAAGTTAAAGAGTTTTTATATCTCTAGAACATATTATTCAATTAGACAAAAACTGAGTAATTACAAGCAGGTATTATCTGCTTTATTTATCATGTACAAAGCCGCTTTTGTTTACTTTCTTTTACCTATTTTAGTAGCGACTGTCACTCAGTGTATTGAGTTTCCAACTAGAAGTTGGTTCGTTGCAAATGGCTGGGTAATATTAAAAGATTCTGATTATTCTACATTGGTTGCTACTGTGACTAGTATCAGTGGTTTGTTCATAGGTTTATATTATGCTGCTATGACGACCATTGGTGGCTCAATTTATTCAAAAGTTCCTCAGAGCTTACGACAGCTACTTTTAAATGAAAGGTACGGTAATGCTTACCTTAACTATTTAGTCTCTTTTACTTTCTGGGGTATTTTATTACTTGCTCAATATGTATTAGGGTATCGGGTAAACCCACTTAATATTCCTCTAATCGTTTTGTTTGGTGGCTTTGCCGTTTTTGCGTTTTTTCAAATAGGCGTCAGAGCTTTATCTTTATTTGAACCAACTGAGTTTGCGGGTGAGATTTTTGACAATATTTCAAAGTCAGTCAAACGACTTTTACCAGGTGCAAGTCATTGGGATTCTCCTGCATTTCAAAAGCATGAACATAAAAATGTACAACACTGGCTTGAGACAATTCAAGCATTAGCTGAAATAGCAACGTCTGAAAAACATTTGTCAGGTAAAGTCTTTATAAACTTTACTCAAAAAATAACTCAATTTTTGAGTTGGTATGAATATCAAAAAGATCGAATTCCCCGTAATAGTGAGTGGTTTACTTTGATTCACCAGCATCCAGATTGGTATCAAACAGATGATATTCAAACATCTCATGCTTATCGGTCAGGTCATATTTTAGAACCTATTAAAGTTCCAAACTTTCGATGGTTAGAAAAAGAACTGTCGGGAGTGTTGTTTTCATGCTTGAGACTGAATTTAGCTAATCACAACTATTCTCATGCAATGCAAACACTTGGTTGTATTGAAATGTATTTAGAGACTATTTCAGCTAAGGGTGATATGACTTGGGCTTTTGAAGTTCTTAGTCAAGCTACTGAAGTATGTGAAGAACATATTAATGAAGTTGTAAAAAATAAAGAAGATCAAACTGCCGAATTAATTGGCCTATGTGATTATGTGGCATATTTGCCGATTAATGCATATCTAGCTTATGTGAAGAGCCTAAGTAGTAGAAATGGTGAGGTTATATCTAGATTGATTGATGGCATTAATTGGAATAACAAGAACTCAATTTATAAAGAACAATTATCTGAAAACACTATTAAAAAACTTGAGTGGTTTCAAGAACGCATGAGGTTTGAGTATGATGTTGAAGGAAAATTTATAACTCCTGATTGGTATGTAAAAAATGAAATATGTAACCAAGAAGCAATATCTTTTGTTCGAAATACAAATGAAATAATTGATAAGTTTGGTGCCATGTATTCTAGCTGGGTAAAAAACTTAACGTTTTCTCGAAGGTATTGGCTTGCTTCTGCTTGTTCAGTTAGAGAAAAGGAGTTCTGGTATAAAATATCTTATCAAAGTCAGGTGTTTTCGAGTTACTGGAAATCTTTATCAAATTATCAAAAGCATGATGAGAGTTGGCCTGCTTTCAATATTGATGAGCTAAACAAAACTCTTGAAGAAAAAAATGACAAAGTAGAGCAATCAAGAACTGTATTGTTAGACAAACTTATACCTGTTAAACGCCCAGACAAGTTCCCTGATTATCCAGGTGTATTTTTACATTCGCAAGGAGAATCATTATTTGAGGCATTATTGTCTAATGATGAAACCCGGATTATTGAATTATTTCCAAGCTATTATTTTTCAAGTTTTTATCAGTTTTCAAAGCTACTGTCACGTGATTTCAATGAACTTAGTAAAGCTGAAAATATGGCTAAGGTTGCATCAGCAGCCCTTATCGATTTATTAGAGCTAACGGGTTTTGCCATTGTATTATTGAGGTTCCATAGAAATACAAGGCTATCTGATTGGATTCAGAGAATTTGGGAGCGCCATCTTTCTGAGCCAGCTAAAGTCTCTCAACTAATGGCTACGGTTAATATGTACGATAGTGCTCATGAAATACCTCATAGAAATGAACACCGTTTTAACTGGGAACATTGTACCTGTGGAAAGCTTTCTAATGAATTGGACACGAAAGAAGTTTATAGAAAAGGCAATTATTTTCACTCCGAAAAAATTGTCATGCATGATGATCCTTTAGTTAGATTGTTTGCCAAAGAAGACTTAGGACTAAATCATAAAGGTATTGATGTTTTTGTTACCGAACTTTTAATACCTAAATTGGAAAATCCTAAGCAAGAAATTAGCAAATTTAGGCGTGACCTCAGAGATAAAATCCAGAGGGAAATTGAGCGCTATGAGCAATATCAAAAAGGAGAACTAGATGAGTAAATCTCCCTCAGTTGATATTGTAAAGCCTAAATTTTTGCCACATATTTTTGATAATGATAGAGATGATGATTTGCGCCGTTCTTCTCAGGTTCATATTTTAAGAGAAGAATTACACCTTGGAGTACTTCCTATAGGAGGTAGAACTTTTGGTGATAGAGATTTTGATATTGAATTAATTGGCAGTGATGACGATAAAGCAAAAGAAACGCTTCTAAGTATAGAAAGAGTTTCTAGAAGCTCGATTTGTGAACTGGTTTGCGACATTGTTAATGATATAGCTCAAAACCTTACATACTTTGGCTCTATACGTTATGAAGTTGTGGAACAACAAACAGGGTTTACACTGCATTATATCCCTCAGAAATCATTTTATGATCTTGGTATTTTGGGATTACAAGTTGTGCCTAAAAAGCAACGAGAACATGTGAATAAACGATTTATTTTAAGGTCAAAGAAGTTTATTTGGGATTTATCATTTCCTAATGCTATTTGCAGTAAAGCTAGCTACAGAAAAGTGCTTGGAAAGTTATCTAAATATACTGAGCTTATGCCACGTAACATTCAACACGATAAAATTTTCGAAACAGATTTAGGGTTCGATGGAACTAGCTTTAATAAACAAACCAAGAAATATATATACAAGACACTTAATGATATTGGTGGAGCGCAAAGAGAGACGAATCTGACACATGTAAATGAATATTACCTCATTAATCGTATGATAAGAATGAACTTATCAAAAGCGTTACTGAGAGAAAATATCATAAACAAGTTAAATGTTTTATTTAACAAGTTAGGTATAGATTCAAAAATAGTGATTAAAGGCTTGCCAACGAGTGATGAAATTAGAAATGCCCTTAGTGATCTTGAAGCAGGAACACTAGGGTTAAATGAGGCTCTAAAACAAACTAATGTTTATTAGTGAGATGAATAGATGAATCTAGAACAAATTAAGCAAGGAATACTCTCCAAATTTGATAAATGTCGCCTGGTACTTTGGCAGGATGAAGATATTGAATTTCAAGAGCAACTACCTGAAATTAAAAGTGAGTTGGCAACATCAAATATTGAAGTCATTGAACTTGATGACCAGTCACACTTTGAAGTGAAGCAGCGAATTGAGTTGGTAGAGCCAGAGAGTTACTTTTTACTGTATAGCAATAAAACGGTAAATGAGCCGACTCGTGATTGGCTTTATGATATTCGTTTATACGCTCAGCAATTTTACGCTGACTCTAGCTCTATGATTTTAAATGAACTAGGTATGCGAATGGAATTTCGCCAAGATATAAGTCGATATAAGAAATTCTTTGGTAATCGCCAACGTTATAGCAAACTTAAAAAATTGTTACCTGAAGGTGCTGATAAGCAAACTTTAGAACTAGCAATGATAGCTGCTTTAGCAAAGGTTGAATCGGTTAGTTTTAATTCTATATTGCATCAATTTATCGCTCTATACAGTGAAAGTCCTAACAAGGCCGATGATTTAATGGATGAAATTTCAAAATACGATTTATCAATCGTATTTTGGCAATATGCGATTAAAGAGTTTGGTTATATTGAACTCGGTCTGTGGTTGGATGAGGAAACAGAACCGTCAATTAGTGGGTTGATTACTAAGTTATTGATCACTGATTGTTACCATGGATTACAGACCTCTGGCGTTGTATTAAGTGATACTCAATTTGCATTGAGTTTATCTGCACATGCTTTACCTATGACGATTGAAGGTGACATTATTGACAAGTTACCTAAGTCAATAAATAGCCTAATAGGTAATACCGCAGTAAAACGAGCGACAGTAGTCAGTTTTGTGGCAGCTTGGCGAGAGAGTAGAACTCTTTCACAATCATATAATGAAATTGCTAATCATGTAGCGCAAGAATTAGAGTTAAAAGCGAAGCTGGCAGAGTTTAAAAAACCAAGTCATTTGCTGCATGTTGAAACGTTCGTCGAGGCTGAGGAAGCATTACTAAAATTACTTGCTACTGATTTACCAGCCTTTAACTCCAATGATATTTCAGACTGGGTTTCAATTCGATTAAGAAGCCATTGGTGTAGTCATCACTATGCCCCGCATAATCAAAAATATGCTGCCATTCATAAAGCGTTAAAAGCTGCAAAACAGTTTTATGAATTGAAAGAAAAATATATTG
>CAXBKC010000058.1:0-13172 GCA_963975615.1 uncultured Oleiphilus sp. | reverse complement strand
TTTCTGAATCAACGCTCACGCTGGCAATCGCCCGAGAGATTCGTGTAGAAAAATCCTCCCAGCTTTCAAATTCTCCTTTTTCATGGTTAAGTTCGTCCTTAGACCAAGCTAACATTGTTTTTTTCAAAATAGTAAAGAATGCTCTAATGTCACCGGCAGATGGCGTTTCATTCGGGAATTTTGAAAGGTAAGACTGTATCAGTTTTTTGAAATCAAACTCATTCCAATCTTTATTCTGGTGCAGGCTGATGTTTCCAGAGAGAGCCGTTGTCAGCTTATTGGCTGTTTGTTGATGTCTGACCATATCGCCAGTGATGATTGCGGCGGGCTCTAGTTCAGTACGTTTTAAGTATTCCCCCAATAGAGTCGCTTGTTTTAGTCCAAGCTCAGAAAGCTCGTCGTAGTTACTTTTTCCCAAAGAAGCTTGAGCGTGTCTGATAAGGATGATACTAGACATTAAGTTACCTATTATTGAAAGCGTTGAAGTACTAACAAACTAGAATATAAAAAATAAAGCTATTAGCAAAATCTATTTAGTGAATAGACAGACATTTGTGCGGTGAATTTTGTTGGCAGTATGAAAAAAAAATTAAATTACTATTACATTTTTTTGCTTCAGGCTTTATAGTTCGAACCATTAATTTTAGGCAATAAAGAGATATTCTGATGGGTTTAAAGAGCATTAAAAAGAATGAGCGGGCAGCACTTCAGCAACAAACACAGTTCATACGTTTTGGGCTAACATTTTTCTTCATGGCTGGCATTCTGCTTTATGTCTATTTAATTTCAAAAGGTATGCATGGCAGTATAGTTCTCTTAGCTTCTGCGGTGATTGGTGGTTATATGGCCATGAATATCGGCGCAAATGATGTGGCAAACAATGTCGGGCCTGCTGTAGGTTCAAAAGCTATAACTCTGTTTTGGGCGATTGTTATTGCCGCTATTTTTGAAGCCGCTGGTGCAATATTAGCGGGTGGGGAAGTTGTATCTACAATTAAAAACAGCATTATTAACCCCGATAAACTTGCAGATTCTAAGACCTTCGTTTGGTTAATGGTTTCTGCTCTTTTAGCTGGTGCAGTTTGGTTAAACTTAGCGACTCTTTTTGGTGCGCCAGTGTCGACAACACATTCTATTGTGGGTGGTGTCTTAGGTGCAGGTATTGCAGCAGGTGGTTTTGGAATCGCAAATTGGGAAAAAATGGGGGCTATTGCAGCTAGTTGGGTAATATCACCTGTTTTAGGGGGCGTTATTGCTGCTTTATTCCTGCTATTTATTAAAAAGAAAATAATCTATCAAGCAGATATGATTCAGGCAGCAAGAAAGTTTGTTCCTATTCTGATTGCTTTAATGGCTTGGGCATTTAGCACGTATCTAGCTTTAAAAGGGTTTAAGAAAATTTGGAAGCTAGATTTTCAAACGGCTTCGTTAATAGGTTTTGGTCTTGCAGTAGCGATATATCTTATAGTTAAGCCATTTATTGCTAAAAAATCAGACGCCGTTAAAAATAATCGTGAAAGTGTGAATGATTTATTCACTGTTCCTCTTATCTTTGCAGCTGCATTATTAAGTTTTGCGCATGGAGCAAATGATGTTGCAAATGCTGTTGGCCCTTTAGCGGCAATTTCTGATGCAATACAAAGGGGTGGCATTTCAAGTAATGCTCCCATTCCTTTATGGGTAATGATGATTGGTGCTATCGGTATTTCTTTAGGGCTATTGTTGTTCGGTCCAAAAATAATTAAGACGGTTGGTGGAGAAATTACTGAGCTAGATAAATCGCGTGCCTTTTGTGTTGCGATGGCAGCTGCCATAACCGTTATTATTGCTTCGCAGTTAGGCTTGCCAGTTAGTTCAACTCATATCGCGATTGGTGGTATTTTTGGTGTGGGTTTTTTACGAGAATACTTAAAGACAAGTTATGCTAATCAATTGCAAGATATGCTCGATGATCATGAGGGAGAGGAAAAAGCAAGGTTGCAAAAGTTTTTATCTAATTTTGAATCTGCTTCTGTAGAAGATATGGAGAAAATGCTTAAGCAGGCTAAAAAAGAGAAATCTGAATTAGGACTTAAAAAAGCTGAACGTAAGAAAATGAAAAAGCTTTATAGTGAAAAGTTGGTAAAACGCTCAGCAGTAAAGAAAATTGTCGCCGCTTGGATTATTACAGTTCCAGCATCTGCAACTCTAGCAGCAGGTGTCTTCTTTATGCTTAATGACTTACCTTTAGGCTGATCAAGCTTTCAGTCTTTTCTTTATCTTGGCAAGCTTATTAAATGAGTCTAAGCTTTAATTTTTAAATAGGGAACTATTATGCCAAAACAGAAAGCGGAACACTTAATTACTGACCTTCATGAACGTTTTGCAGATGATCTAACCAGCCCAGAGCAGATCGCTCTTTTAGCAAAAGTTAAGAGTCACATTCATAATATGAATGAAGCTGGTCCTGCTGACCCTACTTTCCTCGATACAGTTGAGCGTTTAGTGGCAGAAATTGAAGTTGAGCACCCAACGGCAGCATCAATCTTAGAGCAGCTGTTGAGTACATTAAAAAATATTGGAGTGTAAAACTTAATTGTTTTCGTGCACTTTTAAAAACTCGTCATTTCATTATTGAATGACGAGTTTTTTAGTTTTAATGTCGGTTATTCTTTATTTTCTTGGTAAGAGCGAAATATTTCTTTTAATGGGCGTTTAGGTTTAAAACCAAATTTTTTATTAAAGTTATCTCCGTTTATAACGACTGGGTATTTAAAGTAATTCATCAAATAAGATGGAAACATTCTCAGGTTCAATAATCCTGTTATCGAACGAGTTAAAGCCGGAGGAATTGAAGGGATAGGAACTGCTGTGCAGCCACAGTATTCGAGAGCTTCCTGGTAGGCTATCCAATCATTGGTCGTGACATTATAGACTCCTCGATGACATTGCTTGTGAGCCAGGCTAACAGCATCTGCCATGTCATCAATATGTATAAATTGCATAATGGGGGAGAAGCCCATTAGAACAGGTGCAAAACGGCTTGATAACAAGCTACTCATTGAGTTTCTAACGCCAGGCCCTACGATATTGCAAGGTCTTAGAATGGTGATGTTTAAGTCTGGATAACGCCACAAATAGATATTCGCTAGGTTTTCTAGCTCAACAGAATCAACTAGATCCATTGTTAATTCGGCCGCTTTAAGTGGAGCAGTTTCCTCTATCAAAGCCGGGTTATAAGGCGATGCACCATAGACATGGTAAGTGGATAGTACAATAACATTAGAGATGCCGTATTTATGGCTTAGATCTAAAAGTTTTTGAGTTCCAAGCACGTTTGCATTATAGCGGCGCATACGACTTTCTTCTGAAGAACTTATTCTACCTAGATGAATGACGCTATCAAAATCATAATGCTTAAAGAGATCTTCAAATTTACGTTTAGTGAAATCTATTTTATAGCTGGGTATATCATCGCTATGATAGGTAAGTTTTCTAAAATCTACAGCGACAATGTTATGTGAATCACGTAAGCGGTTAATTACTTGTTGAGCTAATGTCCCAGCAGCACCGGTGATTAAGACAGTTTGTTTTTTCGTAGGCTTGCGTCTGTCCGAGGAACGCTTATTTGTGACTGATCTTAATTTTGAGTCAGCGGCCTTCTTGCTTGCTTTCTTAGTGTCAGTGAGTTTATGTATCTTTTCAGTGCTCATTCAAAAATTCCTTGTCGTTCGTTCAGGCCTTTAGCAATAAGATCGCTAATCGAACTTTTGACCTTCTCTACACGCCTAGTTACTTGTTCTTCAGTTAAATCTTCATTTTTGAAATAAATAGGTTTGCCAAAATTCAATCTGACTTTAGCGGGGAAGATAATGGGTAAAGCAACAGGGACGTAAGGGATATTTAGTAGCTTGGCTAAGGGTTTTATATTCGCTAAAGCAGGGATGGTTTCTTCGCACCCAACGACACCAACAGGAACAATTGGTGTGTTATGCTTCATAGCAAGGTGAACAAAGCCATTTCCAAAGCGTTGAAGTTGATAACGGTCTTTGTAGAGTTTTCCTGAACCACGAATGCCTTCAGGAAAAACGACAATAGCTTCGCCATTCTCTAGCATGCGAGCGCAGTTGATAGGGTCGCCTAGAACCGCACCGATCTGATTTAAAAAGTTACCTAAGAAAGGGACTGTTGGGAAAAAGCGTTCTATCATTGCTCTTGGTAAGCGAGGTGCTTTTTTTCGACTCGCTAAAGCATAACCGATTAAAACGCCATCGATGGGCAACTGACCACTGTGATTGCCAACAATTAATACTGGGCCAGTATCAGGTACATGCTCAATGCCAGACGCTTCAACTCGAAAATATTTATTATAGACGCCAGAAAATAAAGATAAGACTATCTTGTTGGTGTCGGTATTAAAGCCCCAAGGGTCATAGCCTAATGTGCCAACAGGCTTCTTAATTTTATCAAGTTGTTGATCCAGTTCTTTTGGAACCAGTACTTCTTTTAAAAAAGATTTCAAGCTCATTGGTGTTCCTTGATTTTTGAATGCGGCTCAAATTAGATAAGATATTATTGCATAAATAATTTAAAAGGCATGCTTGTGTTTCACTATAAAGCTACGATTTGATCTTAATCAGCTATTATTATGGATAAAGCGATATTATATTTATCGATTTTCTTAAATACTTCATTTTCTGATATCTAATGCCTACTCCCCAAGGAGCCTGATACTTGGATTTACTAATTTTCTTACATGCCTTAACGGCTCTTTTTGTGATTATTGATCCCATTGGGACTGCATTAATCTTTAATGCTTTAACTAAGGGGCAGAGTTTTCGTTCCAGATTCTTGCAGGCATTTAAAGCCAGCCTTATTTCAGCAGTATTATTGGTTCTTTTCGGAAACTATGGTGCTGGCTTGCTGTCTTACTTGGGTATTAGTATTGATGCATTGAAAATTTCGGGTGGTTTACTTCTTTTTTATACTGCCTTTCAAATGATTAATTCTGAATTGAGATTTAAGATGGAAGGAAAGGTTGAGGATATTTCGGTTTACCCAATGTCTATTCCTCTGATAGCGGGGCCAGGATCGTTAATTGTTTCTATATTATTATTTTCTAATGCAAGTTCATCCTTGGACCAGTTAGCTATTTTTTCAGCGGTGCTTATTCTGGCTGCACTCACATGCTTGTTAATGACTTACTCTATTCATATAAAGAAAGTTGTCGGAAAGACAGGCGATGAGATTCTTAGACGTTTCTTAGGCGTTTTGTTGGCTGCGTTGGCGATTCAATTTATTTTGGATGGGGTATCTTCAATACTAAAAGCTTGATACTCATATTCCAGGAATAAAGTGCGCAGGTATAAAAAAGCCTAGTACTTTTTAGTAAGTACTAGGCTTGTCTTGAAGTTTACTAGCGGCGTCTAAAAAGAGGATCAGATTGAACTGTAGCTGCCTGGTAAGACTCGGTAAATACATCTAGGCCGGATTTGGCAACTTCAATATCTTTATCTTCTCTCACAGCGAAGGAGTCAAAACCGCAGCGCTTTAGGTAGAAAAGTTGATCATGAAGAACGTCGCCTATTGCTCGAAGTTCACCTTGGTAGTTGAGGCGGTCACGTAGAATTCTTGCATAAGAATATCCGCGACCATCAACAAATTTAGGGAAGTTAATAGCAATTAGTGCGAGTTGTTCGATAAACGGCCCTAGCTCTTCTGGGCTTTGGTCGCTATCCAGCCAAACACCTGCTTGAGCATTACCAATTACTAAATTTGGATCATCTAGAAAGCGAGCAAGTGGAATAAGCACAGCTTGATTATCCGTATTACCCTCAAAGTCAGGATCAAGTTTCTGCCAAACATTCTCAACAATGACTGATTGTTTAATTAACTTTGGCATAAACGCGCTCCTTAAAAAGGTCCATACCAATTCGTCTATAGGTATCGATAAATAGCTCTTCCCCAGTTCTTTGTTCTAGAAAAACATTTAATATTTTTTCTACAACTTCGGGCATATCTTTGCGAGCAAAAGATGGACCTAATATTTTACCTATGGATGCGTCACGCCCTGCGCTGCCTCCTAATGATACTTGGTAAAATTCATCGCCTCGTTTATCAACACCTAATATGCCGATGTTACCAACGTGGTGATGTCCGCAAGCATTCATGCAGCCTGAAATATTTAGATGGAGTTCGCCTAGATCATAGATAAAGTCAAGATCATCAAATTTGATTTGAATTTGTTCTGCTACAGGGATGGACTTAGCATTTGCTAAACCACAGAAGTCTCCGCCCGGGCAGCATATGATATCGGTAAGCATGTTCAGGTTGGGTGTAGCAAAACCCGTTGCTTTAGCTTTATTCCAAAGATCAAATAACTGATCTTGTCTCACGTCAGCCAATACTACGTTTTGGTCATGCGTGATACGAACTTCACCAAAACTAAACTGGTCAGCCATATCTGCAATTGCTTCTACTTGCTTGTCACTTGCATCACCAGTAGGGACACCGGTTTTCTTTAGCGTTAAGGTGACAATCGAATAGCCAGGTTTTTTATGTTCATTGACGTTACGTAGCACCCAATTTGCAAAGCCTTTGTGTTGATTTTTTCTCTCAACAAAGCTATCGGGCTCATCACTGAGTGCAGCATAGTCAGGCTCTGTGAAGAAGGACTTCATGCGGTCAATTTCAGTCTGGATTAGTGTGGTGCTTTGGTCTTTTATATGAGCCCACTCTTCTTCCACTAAGCGTGCAAACTCTTCAGAACCCAAAGCTTTAACAAGAATTTTGATACGTGCTTTGAATTTATTATCCCGTCTACCGTGCATGTTATAAATGCGCAGAATAGCATCTAAATAGCTAAGTAAGTGCTTTTCAGGTAGGAAGCTTCTAATTTCAGACCCAATCACAGGAGTACGGCCTAAACCGCCACCAGCAAATACTTTAAAGCCAATCTCACCTTGTTCGTTACGTACTATTTCAAGGCCAATATCATGTACGAGTGAGGCTGCTCTATCAGAGTCCGGGCAAGCATTTACGGCAATTTTGAATTTGCGTGGCAAAAAAGCAAACTCAGGATGAAATGTCGACCATTGACGAATTATCTCGCAGTAAGGGCGAGGGTCGGTTACTTCATTATTCACAACGTTAGCAAACTGATCGGTTGTGGTGTTGCGAATACAGTTACCGCTTGTTTGAATAGAATGCATTTCAACAGAGCGAAGTTCTTCGAGTATGTCAGGAACATCCTTCATCTGCGGCCAGTTAAATTGAACATTCTGGCGAGTTGTGAAATGGACGTAGCCTTTATCAAAGTTACGGCTGATCTCTGCCAGTTTTCTTAGCTGGGTCGAGGAGAGCATGCCATAAGGGATAGCCACTCTTAGCATAGGAGCTAAGCGTTGAACGTATAGGCCATTTTGTAAGCGCAATGGAAGAAATTCATCGGCCGTTAATGTGCCATCAAAGTAACGTTCTGTCTGGCCGCGAAATTGTGCCACGCGCTCTTTAACGATTTGCTTATCGTATCCGTCGTATTTGTACATTCTACCTTCTCAGAAAAATTACCCTAGGGCCATCTAGAAATTCGGGGCACATAGAATAGCAGTTTTTAGGCTTTGTTTAAATATCTTTTCGTGTTAATTGGAAACACTCGGTCGCCATAAGTTGTTCTAGTTGTCGTATCCTAGAGCAGGGCTTAACCATCTTTCGGTCTCTTCAACCGACATCCCCTTGCGTTCTGCATAATCAACAACTTGGTCTTTTGCTATTTTACCAACAGAAAAATATTTAGATTCAGGGTGCGAATAATAAAAACCACTCACTGCCGCGGAAGGGAACATGGCAAAGTGCTCAGTGAGTTCGATCCCAGTATTGTTAGTAGCGTCTAATAGTTTAAATAACTCAGTTTTTTCAGTGTGATCAGGGCATGCAGGGTAGCCGGGCGCAGGTCTGATGCCTTGGTACTTTTCTTTAATGAGTTCTTCATTGCTTAGTGCTTCACCATTGCTGTAGCCCCACAGCTCTTTTCGAACATATTGGTGCATTTTTTCTGCAAATGCTTCAGCGAGCCTGTCAGCAAGCGCTTTGACCATAATAGAGTTGTAGTCATCAAGATTGTCTTGGTAAGACTTGGCGAGCTCTTCTGCGCCAATACCTGAAGTGACAGCAAAACCGCCAATATAATCTTCAGCGCCAGTTTCACTAGGGGCGATGAAGTCTGCAAGAGATCGGCTTGTTAAGCCACCTGCTTTGTCGCTTTGCTGGCGAAGGTGGTTGAGTGTTAATTCGACCTCGCTACGTGAATCATCTTTATAAACCGTAATTTCATCGTCCTTTGTTGCGTTAGCAGGCCAGAAACCAATGACGCCTTTTGCTTTAAGTAGCTTCTCGTCAATTAACTTTTTAAGCATAACTTGAGCGTCATTAAATAGATTGGTTGCGGCTTCACCGACTTTTTCATCTTTCAGAATTTGTGGATACTTTCCAGAAAGATCCCAAGAAATAAAGAAGGGTGTCCAATCAATATATTCAACGACGTCTTCAAGGGGGTAATCATCAAATGCCTTTGTGCCAGTAAAGCTAGGTTTGGGAGGTGTGTAATTGCTCCAATCTATTTTATGTTTATTTTGGCAGGCAGATATGTAAGGAATATATTTAGTTTTTGCTTGGCGATTCTTTCGTCTTTCGCGTACAACTTCATATTCATCTTGTGTGTTTTTAACAAAAGTATCTCGCTGTGTTTCACTCAATAACGAAGTTGCAACACTGACACTGCGAGATGCATCAGAAACATAGACAGCTATGTTATTTTTGTAATGGGGTTCGATTTTGACAGCTGTGTGGGCCTTAGAGGTTGTCGCACCACCAATCATCAGTGGAATTGTCATGTTCTCTCTTTGAAGTTCTTTGGCGATATGAACCATTTCATCTAGTGAGGGCGTGATTAGGCCGCTGACACCAATGATATCGACATTATGCTCTTTAGCTGCTTTTATGATTTTATCAGCAGGCACCATCACGCCTAAATCGATCACTTCATAGTTGTTGCACTGAAGTACAACGCCAACAATATTCTTACCTATATCATGAACGTCACCTTTAGCGGTCGCCATCAGGATTTTTCCTTTAGCTTTTTGTACAGCACCTTTTTCAGCTTCAATAAAGGGAATTAGGTGAGCAACGGATTGCTTCATGACTCGGGCGCTTTTAACAACTTGAGGAAGGAACATTTTGCCTTCACTAAATAGGTCGCCAACGATATTCATGCCGTCCATTAGAGGGCCTTCTATGACCTCAATGGGGCGATTTGCTTCTAGTCGAGCAGCTTCCGTGTCTTCTATAATAAACGTTGTGATGCCTTTAACTAGTGCATGAGCAAGTCTTTCAGTTACTGGGAGTGAGCGCCATTCAAGATTTTCAACTTGTTTTTTCTTGCCATCACCACGGAAATCTTCTGCGATTTCCAATAGTCTGTCTGTTCCGTCTTGTCGGCGGTTTAAGACGACATCTTCAACGCGTTCTTTGAGTTCTGGGTCAATGTCATCATATATCACAAGTTGGCCTGGGTTGACGATACCCATATTCATGCCGGCTTTTATTGCGTGATATAAGAAGACCGAATGAATAGCTTCACGAACGGGGTCATTACCACGGAAGGAGAACGAAACGTTACTTACGCCGCCAGAAACACTAGCGTAGGGAAGGTTTTCTTTAATCCAGCGAGTTGCATTGATAAAGTCGACAGCGTAATTATTGTGTGCTTCAATACCCGTAGCGATGGCAAAAATATTCGGATCGAAGATAATGTCTTCAGGCGGCATGCCCAGTTTGACAAGTATGTCGTACGAGCGTTTACAGATTTCAGTTTTGCGCTCGTAAGTGTCGGCCTGTCCTTGTTCATCAAAGGCCATAACGACTGCTGCAGCACCATAACGAATACAAAGGGTAGCGTGAGTAATAAACGCCTCTTCGCCTTCTTTTAGGCTGATTGAGTTAACTACCGATTTGCCTTGGACAACGCGTAAACCCGCTTCAATGACTTCCCATTTTGAGGAATCAATCATGATTGGAATTCTTGATATATCAGGCTCAGAAGCAATCAAATTTAGGAAGTGGACCATGGCTTCCTTGGATTCAAGCATGCCTTCATCCATGTTGATGTCGATAATCTGAGCACCATTTTCGACTTGGTCTCTTGCGACACTAAGTGCTTCTTCAAATGACTCTTCTTTAATCAGGCGAAGAAATTTCTTGGAGCCGGTAACGTTGGTTCGCTCACCGACATTAATGAACAATGAGTCTTTGTCTGCAATAAAAGGCTCTAAACCAGAAAGTCTAAATTTACGAGGCAGCGTTGGGATCTTTCTAGGTTCATACTTAGCGACTCTTTTAGCTATCTCTGCAATATGTGCCGGAGTAGAGCCGCAACAGCCACCTATAATATTGATTAAATTATCGCTCGCAAATGACTCAACAATATCGGCCATTTCTTTTACGGTTTGATCGTACTCACCAAATTCATTAGGAAGCCCTGCGTTCGGGTGCGCACTCACATAGGTTTCAGACTTACTTGATAGTTCAGCGATATAAGGTCTTAAGGCATCTGCACCAAGTGCACAGTTAAAACCTATACTCAGTGGTTTACAGTGTTTGACTGAAACTTGAAACGCTTCAGCAGTTTGACCAGAAAGTGTTCTACCAGAAGCATCTGTAATGGTGCCAGAGATCATGATGGGAAGTTTAATCTTATGATCTTCAAAGTATTGTTCAACCGCAAAGATGGCGGCTTCCGCATTTAAAGTGTCGAAAATAGTTTCGATCATTATGATATCGGCACCACCATCTATGAGTGCGCCGCATGCCTCATAGTAATTATCATAAAGAATTTCAAAGGTAACGTTTCGAAAGCCTGGGTCGTTTACGTCTGGGCTGATTGACGCCGTGCGCGAAGTTGGCCCAATCACACCAGCAACGAACCTTGGTTTATCGGGGGTTTCTTGTGGTTTAATATCGGCCACAATTCGAGCGAGTCTTGCCGCTTCGAAATTTAGCTCATAGGCTAGTTCCGACATTCCGTAATCGGCTTGAGACACTTGAGTGGAGTTAAAAGTGTTGGTTTCGATGATGTCAGCGCCAGCATCAAGGTATTGTTTATGAATGCTTGAGATAGCCTTAGGTTGAGTCAGGCAGAGTAAATCGTTGTTACCTTTAATGTCTGAAGGGTAATCACTAAAGCGCTCTCCACGGTAACCCTGTTCGTCAAACTGGAACTGTTGGATCATTGTGCCTGTCGCGCCATCGAGTATTAAAATGCGTTCTTCTAGCGCTTTATTTAACTGGCGAATGCGTGTAGCTAAATCAGACATTATAAAACCTAACCTTTTATATAGAGTTCGGAAAAAATGAGTATTATGTCATTTCTCATTAGTGAGTACTTTTCTTTCAGAGCTAGAATGCTTGATTGATCTGAATAGAATAGTGTTGATCTCTGTATTCTAAAGCATATAAAACTATATTGAAATGTTTTGATATACTTTTAATATTACTTGAGTGTTTTACTAAGTCTTTCACCTTGGAAAGAAAAACCGTAGAATGTACAAAATGTTTATTGAATGAGGTTTCCTTCACTATGGTTACAGTTTCTGAATCTGCACAACGGTATCTTTCACAACTGGTATCTAATCAAGAGTCCGGTGGAATGGGTGTGAGAATGTTTGTCACTCAGCCGGGTTCAAAGCAAGCTGAAACTTGTTTAGCTTATTGTCAGCCCGACGATATTGTTGAAGATGATGAGGTAATGGCCTTAGACGGCTTCAGTTTATACTTGGAAAAGAAAAGCCTGCCTTTTCTTGAAGAAGCGTTTGTTGATTATGCTGAAGAGAAGATGGGTGGTCAGCTAACGATTAAAGCGCCTAACGCTAAAATGCCTAAAATTGATGATGATTCGACTTTAGAAGAAAAGATTAGATACATACTGGTGACTGATATTAATCCAGGTTTAGCCTCTCATGGTGGTGATGTTTCTTTGGTGACACTTACTGAAGAAAATGTAGCAATCTTAAAGTTCGGAGGCGGCTGTCAGGGTTGTAGCGCGGTATCGATAACACTTAAGGATGGTGTGGAAAAACGCTTGTTAGAAGTGATACCGGAGTTAACTGGTGTTAAAGACTCGACCGATCATACTGTGACGGAAAATGCTTACTATAAATAATAGTGATTATTTATAGTAAATAGAAGGCGAGTTTTATAACTCGCTTTTTTTTGCCTGCAAACTTGCAGGCTAAGCGATATATGAGAGTTGAGGTTGTTTAGTATAGGCAATTACTCGGGGTCAGCTCTTTGTAGTCTTCTGGCTGTGATCAGTTTTTATTTGCCTGATGTACGTTAACTGCCTTTTTGAATCCCTTCTGATAAAGCACCCACGCCATTAGGCCTGCTGCCAAATTGCCCACCATTGCACCGCTCATTAATCCGTCTAGCCCGTCTATTTTGCTGCCTATCCATAATAGTGGGATATAACAGAGAAATAAGCGTAGACAAGATATTAATAAGGCTCGCATGGGTAGACCCATTGCATTGCAAACCGAAACCATAATCATGCACAGGCCTAGCGCACCATAGCTGATAGGGACTTTTAATAGGTAGTGTTCTAGTACGGTAGAGACCGGAATATCTGTGGCCATCAGCTGGCTGATGCTGTCAGAAAGTAGCAGCCAAATGAGGGCAATCGCTAACTGCCATAGTAGTACAAATTTCACCGTAAGATTAACTAGTTGGCGAATGCTTTCAAGATCTCCTGCTCCCCAAAAACGGCCTATCATAGGAGGCATAGACATAGTCAATGCTAGCACTATAACGATAGAGAAGAACTCTAAGCGTGTGCCTAGCCCCCATGCAGCAACGGCAGCTGTTCCATAGGCTGCAACCAAAGAGGTGGCTGCCATGGCTGAGATAGATGGCATAAGTTGGCTCAGCATTGCGGGGCCTGTAATGCTGCCAAGCTGTTTAATTGGGGTATAAATTGCGCCAAGCTTAAAGTTAAATGCAAGCCATTGTCGGGAGATTATCTTAGGGAAGATAATTAAGCATCCAAGCGAAAATGAAGTAATGGTTGCATATGCTGCGCCCGCAAGCCCCCAGTCAAATACAAAGATATAGAGCGGATCGAGCGCAATATTTAGCAAGCTGGT
>CAXBKC010000057.1:0-13213 GCA_963975615.1 uncultured Oleiphilus sp. | reverse complement strand
CTGAAGTAGTAAAAAAAGATAAATTAGTGATCAGACCTTTACCTGGTTTACCGGTAGTTCGTGATTTGGTTGTCGACATGACCATGTTCTACAGACAGTATGAAAAAATTAAGCCATTTTTGATCAACAATACGCCTGCACCAGCTATCGAAAGGCTTCAATCTCCTGAAGATAGAGAAAAATTAGATGGTTTGTATGAGTGTATTTTATGTGCCTGTTGCTCGACTGCATGTCCTTCTTTTTGGTGGAATCCTGATAAGTTTATAGGGCCTGCTGGTTTACTTCAGGCGTATAGGTTTCTATCTGACTCAAGAGATACAGCGACAACAGATCGTTTGGCTGAATTAGATGACCCATTTAGTGTGTTTCGCTGTCGCGGGATCATGAATTGTGTAAGCGTTTGTCCTAAAGGACTTAACCCTACACGCGCAATTGGTCATATTCGAAACATGTTGTTACAGCGCTCAACTTAAAAGCGTTAGTTATAGGCTAGGCACTCTTTGTGTTTGGCCTATAACTTAATAGCATAATTTGAAATTTTGCTTTATGCGCAATTTTTAAAATCATGTCTATAATCAAGTGATGAATCCTTTTAGATTAATTTGCTATGCAAATACGATTTAAAAACTTAGGAAACTATAAAAACAGCTCAAAAAGCTAATTTTATCGTTAGCTGAGAAAATAACCACTGGGAAAGCGGGTAACACCCGTATTATCTTTGAGGCAGCAGTCATCCAATTTTTTAGGGTAGTTTGAAGAGTTAAATGTCGTACAAACTACTCTGAATAGCTCATTGACCGCATGAGTGTCTAAAAGGTAGTGCCTAGTATTCGCATTTACTGCTAACTAAGGCGAGCTTTTAATGCAAGAAAGCATCATGGAACAACTCTGGCGGACATCTCATTTGTCTGGCGGTAATCTGGTATACGTTGAACAGTTATATGATTCATATTTAACTGACCCTAATAGTATATCTGAAGAATGGCGTAGTTATTTTGATCAGTTACCAAGGGTAAATGGTCACGATAAAAAGGATATTCCTCACTCTACTATTCGTGAACAGTTCTTACACCTCTCTAAAAATAAGCTTATCAATCAAGAGCTCACTACCCCTGCAAGTGCTACTTCTGAACATGACAAGAAACAAGTTAAAGTTTTACAGTTAATAAATGCTTACAGAATTAGGGGACACCAAACAGCCAATTTAGACCCTTTAGGTTTAATGGAACGTGTTCGGGTGCCAGATCTGGAGCTAGATTATCATGGCCTTAGTGAGGCAGACTTAGATACCCTTTTTCAAACAGGGAATCTAGTTTTTGGGCCTGACCAGTTAACCTTACGTGAGATCATCGACGGGCTTAAAAAGACATATTGTTCATCACTCGGTGCTGAATATATGCATATTGTCGACACCTCAATTCGTAGCTGGTTTCAAGAAAGAATTGAGTCTGTTCAAGGAAAGCCAAATTATGAATTTGATACCCGCTATCATTTATTAGAAAGGCTTACAGCGGCAGAGGGTTTAGAAAAATATTTAGGCTCACGTTATCCTGGAACGAAACGATTTGGTTTGGAGGGAGCTGAGAGTCTAATCCCATTAATGGATGAACTTATCCAGCGAGCCGGTGGTTTTGGGGCAAAAGAAATTGTCATAGGGATGGCGCATCGTGGCCGTCTTAATGTATTGGTTAATACGTTAGGGAAAAACCCTAAAGATTTATTTGATGAATTTGATGGCAAGAAACTTCAGTCCATGGGGTCTGGTGATGTTAAATATCATCAAGGGTTCTCCTCGAATGTTATGACGCCCGGCGGTGAAGTTCATCTCGCGCTGTCATTTAACCCTTCACACTTAGAAATTGTCTCGCCAGTTGTTGAGGGCTCTGTTCGTGCTCGTCAGGTAAGACGTGATGATCCATTAGGTGACACAGTTGTTCCTATTATAATGCATGGTGACTCTGCTTTTGCAGGGCAAGGCGTTGTGATGGAAACGTTCCAAATGTCCCAAACGCGGGCTTTTGGTACGGGAGGATCAATTCATCTGATTATTAATAATCAGGTTGGTTTTACGACAAATAAGCGTGAAGATACTCGGTCGACCGAATACGCTACAGATGTAGCCAAAATGATAGAGGCTCCGATTCTGCACGTGAATGGCGATGATCCAGAAGCTGTTTTATTTGCTACACAGGTCGCAGTTGATTTTAGAAATCAGTTTAAGAAAGATGTTGTGATAGACCTTTTCTGCTATAGGAGACGAGGTCATAATGAAGCGGATGAGCCATCTGGTACTCAGCCTTTAATGTACAAAGTGATTAAAGAGATCAAGACAACGAGAGCTATTTATGCGGAACGTCTGTTAAGTGCGAATATTATTACCCCAGAGCAGTCACAGAAGTTAGAAGACGATTATCGAAAAGCCTTAGATAATGGTCATCACGTAACAAAAAGTTTGGTTCTTGAGCCCAATAAGTCAATGTATGTCGACTGGACACCCTTTATTGGTCATGAATGGACGGCGAAAGCAAAAACAGCAGTTAATATCAAAACATTGCAGCGAATTGGTAAAAAGCTAAGTACTACGCCAGAAGGCTTTCCGATACAAAAGCAAGTTCAAAAAATTCTTGAAGATAGAAGCAGGATGACTCAGGGTGCTATGCCTTTAAACTGGGGCTATGGCGAAATATTGGCATATGCTTCACTAGTTAATGAAGGCCATGCAATTCGTATATCTGGTCAAGATGTAGGGCGCGGAACATTCTCCCATAGGCATGCTGTGTTACATAACCAGGCAGATGCTTCTGTGTATATTCCTCTTCAGCATGTTAAAGAGGATCAACCAAAATTTGAAATATTTGATTCATTTTTATCTGAAGAAGCGGTACTTGCATTTGAATATGGTTATGCAACAACTACCCCTAATACACTAGTTATCTGGGAAGCTCAGTTTGGTGATTTTGCGAATGGTGCTCAGGTTGTAATTGATCAATTTATAACGAGTGGCGAGCATAAGTGGGGGCGTCTGTGTGGATTAACCATGTTGCTACCTCATGGATATGAAGGTCAGGGTCCAGAACATTCATCGGCGAGAATAGAGCGGTATTTACAGCTTTGTGCCGAACATAATATTCAGGTCTGTGTACCTACTACACCTGCTCAAATTTTCCACATGTTACGTAGACAAGTAAAGCGTCCGCTTAGGAAACCACTGATAGCGATCACGCCAAAAAGTTTGCTAAGGCATAAAGAAGCGACATCATCATTAGAAGACCTTAGTGAAGGCTCTTTCCAGACAGTGATAGGAGACAAGAATGTCTTAGATCCAAAGAAGGTTAAGAGCGTCATTATGTGTAGTGGTAAAGTCTATTATGACTTACTGGATCATCAGAAAAAAAATGAAATTCAGGATGTGGCTGTTATAAGAATTGAGCAGTTGTATCCATTCCCAGCTGATGACTTAAAAGAAATTTTAATGCTTTATCCTAAAATAGAAGATGTTGTATGGTGTCAAGAAGAGCCTCAGAATCAGGGTGCATGGTATTCGACTCAGCATAGAATGCGCCGAGTAATCAAGCAAATTGATGCAAAGATTTACCTAAGATATGCCGGTCGAAAAAGCTCCGCTGCGCCAGCTGCAGGTTATATTTCGGTTCATGTTGAAGAACAAAATGCACTTGTTAACAAGGCGTTTACTGTTAAAAAGATTAAATAAGGATTGGAAATGTCTACAGAAATTAAAGCCCCAACCTTCCCTGAGTCAGTAGCGGATGGAACAATTGCCACGTGGCACAAGCAACCTGGTGAAGCAGTATCAAGAGATGAACTTATTGTCGATATTGAGACAGACAAAGTTGTACTCGAAGTTGTTGCTCCACAAGACGGTGTTATTGAAGCAATTTTGAAGAAAGAAGGTGATATTGTTTTAAGTAGTGAGGTAATTGGTAAATTCCTTGCAGGTGGGGTGGCAAGTGCCGCCGCTAAACCTGAAGCTGCAACGGAAGCACCGACTACACCAAGCACTTCAGACTCTCTTATTATGAGTCCAGCTGCAAAGAAACTTGTAGAAGAAAATAGCTTGAATGCTTCTGAAATAATAACAACAGGTAAAGATGGGCGCTTAACAAAAGAAGATGTGGTTAATCACCTTTCCTCTAAGCCTCAGCCAGCGCCTACTGCACCCGCTTTGAGTGCGACTGCATCACCAGTAGTTAAAGATTCCATAGCTGCTCCTGTAGGTGCAAGAGCTGAAAAACGAGTGCCAATGACTCGTCTAAGAGCGAGCATCGCAAGACGACTATTGGATGCTAGTCAGAACACGGCCATGTTAACTACATTCAATGAGGTTAATATGCAGCCTCTGATGGATCTTAGAAAGCAATATAAAGAAGTGTTTGAGAAAACACATGATGGTACTAAATTAGGCTTCATGTCATTATTTGTGAAAGCATCTGCTGAAGCACTAAAGAGATTTCCTGCAGCTAATGCATCTATTGATGGCGATGAAATAGTCTATCATGGCTACCAAGATATCGGTGTTGCTGTATCAAGTGATAAAGGTTTGGTAGTCCCAGTGCTTAGGGATGCAGACACAATGAGTTTGGCAACGATTGAGAAATCAATTAAAGGATATGGCGCTAAAGCTCAAGCAGGTAAATTGACGATTGAAGAAATGACAGGTGGCACATTTACCATTTCTAATGGAGGTGTTTTTGGTTCACTTATGTCAACGCCGATTCTTAATCCACCTCAAACAGCAATTTTAGGTATGCATAAGATTCAAGAGCGTCCGATGGCTGTTAATGGTCAGGTTGTAATCTTACCAATGATGTACCTGGCATTATCTTATGATCATAGAATGATTGATGGAAAAGAAGCAGTTCAATTTCTCGTTACGATCAAAGAAATGATAGAAGATCCAGCACGAATTCTTCTTGAAATTTAAATTTTGTTTTTGGAGCAATACGTTAAATGTCAAATAAGTATGATGTCATAGTGATAGGCTCTGGCCCAGCTGGATATGTGGCCGCTATTCGTTGTGCACAGTTAGGTTTAAATACCGCCTGTGTGGAGCAATGGGTTTCTGATACAGGAAAGCAAGTATTAGGTGGAACGTGTTTAAATATTGGCTGTATCCCATCAAAAGCATTGCTTGAATCTTCGCATAAATTTGAAGAAGCAAAGCATGAGTTTGGTGTCCATGGTATTGGCTTAAATAATTTAGAAATGAACGTTCCAACGATGATTGATCGTAAAAATACGATAGTCAAAAATCTTACGGGTGGCATAGCCTCTTTATTCAAGGCAAATGGCGTCACTTCAATTCAAGGTAAAGGTCGCTTATTAATTGGCAAGCAAGTTGAAGTAACAGACCAAAAAGATGCAGTGACAATTTATGATGCAGATCATGTGATTATTGCAACAGGCTCTAAGCCTGTTGAAATTCCACCAGCACCTATCACTGAAGGTTATATTGTTGACTCAACAGGAGCCTTAGACTTCAAAGAAGTGCCAAAGCGCTTAGGTGTCATTGGGGCTGGTGTTATTGGTTTAGAGCTAGGCAGTGTTTGGGCCCGCCTTGGTTCAGAGGTTACTGTTTTAGAAGCACAAGACACATTTTTAAGTTCTATTGACCAACAAGTCGCTAAAGAAGCCTTGAAGCAATATAAAAAACAAGGTTTAGATATTAAGCTAAAAGCACGTGTTCACGGCACAGATATTAAGCGTGGCCTAGTCAATGTGAGCTATGAAGACAGCAAAGGTGTTCAAGAGCTTAAGGTAGACAAACTTATTGTTGCTGTAGGGCGAAGACCCGTAACCGATGGCTTATTAGCCCCTGATTGTGGTGTTAATTTAGATGAGCGTGGCTCTATCTTTGTTGATGATCACTGTAATACTGGTGTGCCCGGTGTATATGCAGTAGGTGATGTTGTAAGAGGACCGATGCTAGCACATAAAGGTTCTGAAGAAGGCATTATGGTAGCAGACCGAATTGCTGGCCAGAAAACAGAAGTAAATTACGACTGTATTCCTGGTGTCATTTACACACATCCAGAAGTTGCGAATGTTGGTAAAACAGAAGAGCAATTAAAAGCAGACGGTATTGAATATAACGCTGGAGTGTGTCCATTTGCAGCTAATGGACGAGCTATGGCTGCTAACTGCACGCTTGGATTTGTAAAAATTCTCGCAGATGCAAAAACAGATCGAGTATTAGGCGTACATATTATTGGGCCTAATGCATCAGAATTAATTGCTCAAGCAGTGATAGCCATGGAGTTTGGTTCAAGCGCAGAAGACTTAGGTTTGACTGTTTTTGCACATCCCACCTTATCAGAGACTGTTCACGAAGCTGCTTTAGCGGTTGGCGGGCATGCAATTCATATTGCGAATAAGAAGAAGCGCTAATTAACTTGCATTCAAGCGCAGGGCTGTTTGTTTTAGCGGCCCTATTAAAGGAAAAGCAAGAAGGTTAGCCCTGAGTAGGTTAACAAATCAGGATGATTTTATTGAGTCTGGCAGCTTACCCAAGTCGTCAATTAATTACTAACGTGATGGAATAAACTATGAATTTACATGAGTATCAGGCAAAACAACTTTTTGCCGAGTACGGTTTACCAGTATCAACAGGCTATGCCTGTGATACGCCAGAGGAAGCAGCCGCCGCTGCCGACAAAATTGGCGGTGATATGTGGGTGGTTAAATGTCAGGTTCACGCCGGAGGCCGTGGTAAAGCGGGCGGTGTTAAGCTAGTTAAGACGAAAGAAGAAATTAAAGCCTTTGCTGAAAACTGGTTAGGTAAGAATTTAGTAACGTATCAAACAGATGAGCATGGTCAGCCAGTTACTAAGATCTTAGTAGAAAGCTGTACAGATATTGCGAATGAGCTGTATTTAGGCGCAGTTGTTGATCGTGGTTCTCAACGAATTGTGTTCATGGCATCTACTGAAGGTGGTGTTGAAATTGAGAAAGTTGCTGAAGAAACACCAGAGCTTATTCATAAGGCAATTATTGATCCTTTAGTCGGACCACAACAGTATCAAGGCAGAGAGCTTGCATTTAAGCTTGGATTAAGAGGTGATCAAATAAAGCAGTTTGTTAAAGTCTTTATGGGCTTAGCAAAAATGTTTAATGATTTTGATTTTGCTTTACTTGAAATTAATCCGCTAGTTGTTACCAATGAAGGTAATATTCATTGCCTAGATGGCAAAATTGGTGTTGATGGCAACGCTTTATATCGTCAGCCAAAAATTCGTGAAATGCATGACCCATCTCAAGAAGATGAGCGTGAAGCAGATGCAGCTAAATGGGAACTTAACTATGTGGCACTAGACGGTAACGTTGGCTGTATGGTCAATGGTGCAGGTTTAGCTATGGGTACGATGGATATCGTAAACCTTCATGGTGGAAAGCCTGCTAACTTCCTAGATGTTGGTGGTGGTGCGACTAAAGAGCGTGTAGCTGAAGCATTTAAAATCATTCTTTCAGATGAAAATGTTAAAGCAGTATTGGTTAATATTTTTGGTGGTATTGTCCGTTGTGACATGATCGCAGAAGGTATTATTGGTGCGGTTAAAGAAGTAGGTGTAAAGGTTCCAGTCGTGGTTCGTTTGGAAGGTACAAATGCCGACTTAGGAAGAGAAGTATTAGCAAAATCTGATCTAGACATCATTGCAGCAACATCCTTAACAGATGCCGCTCAGCAAGTTGTTAAAGCTGCGGAGGGCAAATAATGTCAGTCTTAATTAATAAAGATACTAAAGTAATTTGTCAGGGCTTCACTGGCGGGCAGGGTACATTCCATTCAGAGCAAGCTATTGCATATGGAACGCAAATGGTCGGCGGTGTAAGCCCAGGAAAGGGTGGGACTACGCATTTAGGTTTACCTGTTTTTAATACCGTTAGAGAAGCAGTTGAAAAGACAGGCGCTACGGCATCAGTTATTTATGTTCCTGCTCCATTCTGTAAAGATGCAATATTAGAAGCAATAGATGCAGGTATTCAGTTGATCGTAACGATTACCGAAGGTATTCCAACTTTAGATATGGTCGATGTTAAAGTTAAGCTAGATCAAACAGGCGTGCGTATGATCGGCCCTAATTGTCCTGGTGTGATTACACCGGGAGAGACCAAAATAGGTATTATGCCTGGCCATATTCATTTACCTGGTAAAGTGGGTATTGTTTCTCGTTCAGGTACTTTAACTTATGAAGCTGTAAAGCAGACGACAGATGCAGGTTTTGGTCAATCTACCTGTGTTGGTATTGGTGGTGATCCAATTCCGGGAACAAGCTTTATTGACGTGTTAAGAATGTTTCAGGACGATCCACAAACAGAAGCAATTGTTATGATTGGTGAAATTGGTGGTACAGCTGAAGAAGAGGCGGCAGAGTTCATTAAGGCGAATGTAACTAAGCCAGTAGTTTCTTATATTGCGGGTGTAACCGCGCCTGCTGGTAAGCGGATGGGCCATGCAGGTGCCATTATTGCTGGTGGTAAAGGTACTGCGGATGAAAAATTTGCAGCATTAGAAGCGGCTGGTGTTAAAACAGTTAGATCGCTAGCTGAAATTGGTTCTGCGTTAAAAGAAAAAGCAGGTTGGTAGAAAAGTATACTAACTTATAGAAAATGGGGCTTTTTAGCCCCATTTTTTTACTTCTCATTAAGCCTTGCTAAACTAAAAAAACAAGAATTCATATAAGGGTGAAAATGAAAGGATTACATGGTTGGATGCGGGCACTTGAAGATAGTGAAGCTGCTGTTTTATCCACACTACTAAATGAACTTGATCGAGTAACAGGATCAGATGATTCTTCGGGTGAGCAGCTCGCAAAAATAATTTTAAAAGATGCGCACTTAACTGCAAATATCATTCGTGTCGCAAATTCAGTCACTTTTAATCCGAACAATACACCAGTAACGACTGTTAGCCGAGCAGTTATTAACATCGGTTTCATTCATATCCGTTCCCTGTGTTTATCCATTAAAGTTTTAGAGGCTGTTCTGAAAGAGCGCAGTTCTCCTTTACTTCTGTCTGTCTTAGCTCGGTCACTTCATGCTGCTGCACAAGCAAAAGCATTATGTTCAAAAATGAAATCTAGCCAGCAAGAAGAAGTTTTTGTGGCTTGTCTTGTTAGTCATTTGGCTGAATTGCTTGTTTTAGGTGTTAATGATGATGAGGTCAAATTGTTAAGTGACGTGTTAGATGCGCACTCAACATACCAAGATAAAGATCGTGCTGCGGAGAAATATTTGGGTGTCAGCCTTACTCGATTGGCTAAAACTTTAGTAAAGCAATGGCGTATGCAGGGTTTAATTTTAGATGTAGTGACTAACTCAAACCCTGATGAAGAATCTAAGGCGATGAGGGCGATACACTTAGGTAACGAAATTAGTAGAGCTGCATTATTAGGTTGGGATTCTCCGGAGTTTAGAGACGTTGTTGAGCGGGCCGCTGAATTTCAGCAACTAAGCCCTGAAGAAGTTAAAAAGTCAGTAATGAAAATGGCCGACCTAACCTCAGAGACAATCATGTCTTTTGGAAAAAAAGTATTAGTAGATTACATTCCTACTAGTAGAAAGGCGGCAAAGGCATTACCTTCTAAGCATGATCAAGCTTTACAGCAGCTTCAACCTGACACTCAGGTCGAAAAGCAAGCATTGAACCAATTATCCGACATGATTCGTACTGACCTTAATATTAATAATATTTTCAAAGTCGTATTAAGTGGGCTCAATAAAGGTGTCGGTTTGGAAAGGATGGTACTAGCTATCTTTGACAAAAAAGAATCTAAATATGCTGCAAAATATGTTGCAGGCTTTGGAACTGAAAATTGGAAAGATAAATTTGTAGTTCGTTTTGAAAAAAACCAATCAGGCTTTCTTTATCAATTGTTCCAAAAAGAACAAATTGTTTGGGTTGGTGGAGAGCAGTTTAGAGAGATCTCTAGCCATGTCGGCTCAGAATTTGTGGGTATAACCGGACAAAAGTATTTTTTTATAGCACCACTGCAAGTAGATAATAAAATGATAGGCTTTATATATTCGGATATGGGGTATACAGGGCAAGAACTTAATATCAAGTATTTTGAAGGCTTCCATAAATTTATGGAAAAAATTAATATAGCTTTAAGTATTCTGGCGAGAAAAAAGTAAAAATGTATATCTAGAAATTTCTAGGTAACAAATATAGCATTATTCCTCACATAGAAACTAAAACTAAAATCATTCCTGAGCAGGTAGGAAACCATTGTATACGCCAAGTAAGGCATAAACCATAGGTTACCGACTGCGCGGCACTAACGGTTGCGTAGTGGCAAGTAGAGAAAGTGAATGCTCCCGTTTGCGAAACAAACCGTGCAAAAAGATTTGTTTTTTACAACTCATAGTCGATTAATCTTTTCAACTATAGCCGTGCCGCTTTGTTCTATCCAAACAATATTCAAATCATATATTTTAAAGCCATAGAGCTTGCACTCGTTACTTTCTTTATAAGCCGGACGAGGGTCTTGGCTTAAAATTTCGACAATAAGCTGTCTCAATTCACCATAAATCGATACGTCTAATTTAGTTAAGTCTGTCTGAGCACTTGTAGTAAATACCACAGCGAGTTTTTCTTTAGGTGTGTCTTGAGCAAAACCACAGATAGCATTTTCATTGGCATCTGCATAATGAATATATGGTTTGATGTCATAAATCGGCGTTCCATCGACAACGTCAGGGCAAGAGGTTTTTAATCTTACTCTATTGCCAGTTGTGATCACTTCTTTAAGCTCAACTCTAGATAAACCTAAACCATTCGGACGAAATGGTGATCGGCTAGCAAATACCCCAATTTTTTTATTTCCACCTAAACGAGGTGGTCTTACCATTGGTTTCCAGTTATTACTATTTTGGTGAAAGCCAAAAATAAGCCAAATATCTGAAAACTGATTTAAACCTTTAACTGAATCGGGGTTGCTGTAAGGCGTGAATAATTCAATTTCGGCTAGACACGACTTAATTAAACCAGGTTGTCTAGGAATGCCAAATTTTTCTTTAAAAGGAGAGTGAACAATGCCAATAGGATGTATTGCATCCTGTGTCAGACTAGAAGTGTCCATTTATCACCTATAGACGCAGGTGATTTGAAATTTGTTCTGCTTGTATATTTAATTTAATGCGAGGCGTTTGTAGCCCAAACAAGCCAGTAATATGTAAAAATAACTTAGGTAGAGATTTTAAGAGGTCGCCACTTTCTCTTGGAATTAAATGAAGGTGTAGATGAGGGACAGTTTGATTTGCAGCTTTACCATCATTTATAAGTAGATTTGTTCCTTGTACACCAAACCCAGCTTTCTTTTGTGCTTCTATGATTTTATGGCCAATATTAAAAAGTTTAGCTCTAGCTTTTGCATTTAATGACTCAAGACGTACTACATGCGTTTTTGGAATCACTAAGCAGTGGCCTATAGTTAGTGGGTAGGCATCCATAAAGGCTAGAAATTCATCATCTTCATAGACAATACTAGCCGATTCTACTTTTGAAACTATTTTGCAAAAGATACAGGTAGGAGAGTTCATAGCTAAACCTTAGTGACTTTGTTCGCTGGATTTCTGAGCAATTAAATTTTCCAGTTGTGTTTGCTGATCAGCAAGCTCCCATTCATCTTTGGCTTCAACTGGAATAGCATAAGACTCGTCAGCCCAAGCGCCTAAATCTATTTGTTTGCAACGATCAGAGCAAAATGGTCTGTAGCTTGAGCTTTCTATCCAAGCAACTGCTTTAGAGCAGGAAGGGCAATTAACTTCGAGGTTTTTGGTCATGAGTACATTCCAAATAAAATAGATGTTTTTCTTTAATTTTTAATTCAAGTGAAGCTAAATCTTTGTCATTGCAAATAACGTCATCAGCTTGAGAAAGTTTAACATCTCGAGGTAGTTGGCTGTCGATTATTTTTTGAATTTGTTGAAGCGAATTATTATCTCTTAGAGTCGCCCTTTCTAGCTGAGTGTTGACAGGAACATCAATTAGCAGAGTTCTATCTACAAGTTTTGATTGGTCAGTTTCAAATAATAATGGGGAGACAAGGATAGAGTAGGCAGCTTTACTATCATTAAGTTGATGTTGAATTTCTTGACGAATAATAGGGTGGAGGAGGTTTTCTAGCCAAATTTTGTCTATAGGGTTTGAGAATATACAGGTTCTTAATTTGGCTCTATCCAGGTGGCCATCTGTAAAGAGAATATCTGGCCCAAAGTGTTGGGTGATTTCTTTAAGCGCTGGTTGGCCTGGCTCAACAACTTCACGTGCAACGATATCTGCATCAACGATATTGACGCCTAATGACTTGAATATATCCGAAGCTGCAGTTTTACCACTACCTATGCCTCCTGTTAAACCCACAATGAACATTTGTATTCCTAATTATTGATAAAAACAGTAGTTAAAATATTAACCTAACCATATCTGTCTGAGTTTATCTCCCCAAACTAAGGTTATCCAGCCGGCAATAGCTAAATAAGGCCCAAAGGGAATGGGGATATTTTTATCTTTTCCTTTGATTAGGATCATACCGATGCCTATGATGGCACCAACAACAGATGAAACAAGAATAATAATAGGAAGTGACTGCCAGCCAAACCACGCACCTAAAGCCCCTAAAAGCTTAAAGTCGCCATAGCCCATCCCTTCTTTACCTGTCAACAGCTTGAATAGTTGATATACACTCCAGAGGCTTAAATAGCCAAATACTGCACCCCAGAGTGCAGACTCAAGTGATGTAAAGGTATTAAAGGCGTTTAATATTAGACCAAGCCAAAGTAGTGGTAGGGTCATGTTGTCCGGTAATAACTGTGTGTCAGCATCTATCAGAGTTAAGGCTATTAAGCTCCATGTAAGGAAAAGAGCGGCAAGCCCAGCATAACTTGCACCAAAATAAAATATGGTTAGCAATGACAATAAGGCTGTAGCAAGCTCAACAAAGGGATACCTTAGGGAAATAGGGGATTTACATTGGCTGCACTTGCCCTTTAAAAACAAATAACTAATGATCGGGATGTTTTCCCAAGGCCTGATTGAATGCTGACATTTAGGGCAGGTAGAGTTAGGGCTAGAAAGGGTGATTTTATCTTTTGCTTCGAGTTCAGTAATCTTTGTTTCATCTTCTAATAAATGTGCGCATTGAAGGTGCCAATCTTGTTCTAGCATTTTGGGTACCCTAAAAATGACTACATT
>CAXBKC010000056.1:0-13459 GCA_963975615.1 uncultured Oleiphilus sp. | reverse complement strand
ATAAGTCAGAACAATCACCATTAGCTCAACTGCATTACTCCAGTAGTGATAGCGCAACAGATCCTTTTGTTAAGCGTTTACAAGAGGCTTGTATCGACTTACCCCTTATTCAACTGCACATACATGACAGCAGTGAAGGTAAAAAACTGACAACAGACCAACTGCTAACTCACTATTCAAAAAAAGCAATGATGGAGGTATGGTTTTGTGGGCCTACAGGCTGGGCCAGAATATTAGAAAATGAATTACGAGAAAAATTACAGGGTTCATTACTTTTTCATAGGGAAGCATTTGAACTGAGATAAAGCGAAAACTAAAACCTAACTTAAAACGATAACGGTATTGCTTTCAGCTTAATGTCAGGAACGCCGTTTATAATAATCGTAAATCAACAGGAGACTCACCATGAAAAATGCAATAAATAAAACAGAAGCAAAAATCACGAAAAATAAACTCGCTATGCTTTTAATAAGCTCTTTCTTTATCAGTGGCGCAGCATTGGCCGATGATGATGTGGACGATGGTTGTTACGAAGTTAAAGGGGTCGATCGAAAGGGAAACCGAATCAAAGCGACATTTTCACCCGCGTCATTGAAAATTAGAGAGCTTAAAATTAAGTTTGATATGTCAGGTGATGCCAGCGATTACTTAGATTTAGGTACACCGATGACGTCAATGCAATCAGAAAGTAATCCTTCACAAAATAAACAAAAAAACAAACCTAAAGTCACCATCGATTGAGTAAAAAGGAGAAAAGACAATGAAATATTTAACCATGACACTGTGCTTTTTTTGCTTCTTTGTAATGAGCAACCAGACTTCAGCACGCAAAATAACCCTTACCACCGAGCTACAAAACTACAGTGGTGACGGCGCTTATCTGGCTATTTATTTAACCAATGCAAAAGGTCAATATCAGGAAACACTGTGGATTGCGGGACAGAAGTCAAAATATTATAAACATTTGACTGGTTGGGCGCGTGGAAGTCGAATGCGCACCAGTGAATACGATGGGCTGACTGGCGCTAGCGTTACCCGCGGCAAGACATTAACGGTAACACTTGATCTGGCTGATAGTTATATTGACTCAGGTTTTCAGCTCAAAATAGATACCTCTGTTGAAGACCAACGTGACAATCGCAATGATGTTGTTGTGCCATTAACCACCGCAGGTGCCGGTAAACCTTCCGCTGGACGAGGCTACATAAAAGCCTTCACTTACGTACTATAAACGGGTTACTTAGGAGTTAGTATGTTACGTAAATTTCACTCTTGGTCTGGATTAATGGCAACGTTGTTGGTTGTGATGCTCTCTGTCACCGGAGCGGTTCTATCAATCAATCCCGTTATGGAATTTGCACAAGCCAAGGTAGCAGGCACGTCTTCAATTAGCGTAGCCGAGTTAGCGGGCAAGCTAGCTTCTAGCCACCCAGGTGCGGAGCAAATACAGCGTAGCCCCTCAGGCAGTATTATCGTCTATTACACCAAAGATGGACAAACTGGGGCTGATTTAATCAACCCAATAACCGGTGAAACTATCGGGGCTTATTCAAACTCACCCGTTATGGTTTGGGTGAAAAATTTGCATCGGTCTTACTTACTTGACACACCCGGACGTGTTGGCGCAGGCATTGCAACTTTTCTTATGCTGATATTAACCATTTCAGGTGCCATCATGCTGGCAAAACGCCTTGGTGGTTGGCGTCAAATTTTACGACCTATTCAAGGCACTTTTAGACAGCGTTTACACTGTCAGGTAGGTCGAGTAGCCGTTATTGCGTTGATGCTATCGGCCACAACCGGGCTGTATATGTCTGCAGTAACCTTTGAATTACTTCCTGATTATCAATCATCAGAACCCGCTTTTCCAGAAAACGTAAAAGGTGACTTTCCTGCATCAATAGATACGCTTACCGCCTTAAAATCGATCCCTTTGAGCGAACTTAGAGAAATAGTTTATCCCTATAAGGATGATCACAATGATGTTTATTCAATCACTACGCATCAAGGCAGCGGGTTTATCGACCAATCAACAGGACAATTACTGTCATTTCAAGCGTTCAACAACAAGCAAAAGTTGCATGAATTTATCTATATGCTTCATACGGGCGAAGGACTTTGGTGGCTAGGACTACTATTAGGTTTAGGTGCACTCACAGTGCCACTAATGTCGTGGACAGGCATTCAAATTTGGTGGCGTCGTAAACGCTCTACCGCGACAATCAATAACAATGCAGCCCCTAAGAGTGCCGATACAGTAATATTAGTTGGCAGTGAAGGAAATAGTACTTGGGGCTTTGCCAAAACCTTTCATGATGCACTTAACTTAGCTGGCCATCAGGTTCACACAATATCAATGAACAGCTTTGCGAATAATTCTGAGAGTCACTATCCGAATACGAAGCGGCTATTTATCCTGACTGCGACCTATGGTGATGGCGATACACCTGCTTCGGCCAGTCATTTCCTCACTCAGTTAGATAAAATGACCAAAATACCAGAGTTTCCCGTTGCAGTACTGGGCTTTGGCGATCGACAATTTCCTGGTTTTTGCTAGTTCACACTCCGAGTCATCCTCGCTGTACGACACTATCGCTCATCGAGCGAGTCGATTACGGCGTTGAAGTGCAAGCCCCAACTGCGGTATTACGTTTCAAACAACCTGATGTTAACGATAAAGGCCTACCCCATTTTGAGGCAGGTGACTTAGTAGGTGTTTTAGCGCCAGGCACTAAGGTGGCTCGATTTTACTCCCTCGCATCGGCATCGAAGGATGGCATGTTGGAGATCTGCATACGTCATCATTCCGGCGGGCTGTGTTCGAGTTTTCTCCATTCGTTATCGGTAGGCGACAGTATCGAGGCTTTTATTAGGCCCAATCCGAGTTTCCGACCCGCTTCAGGTAAAGCACCGATAGTGCTGATTGGCGCAGGTACGGGGATTGGACCCTTGGTCGGTTTTATCCGCAATAATAAATCACATCACCCCATACATCTCTATTGGGGAGGACGTAATCCACAGTCAGACTTCCTCTACGAACCTGAGCTCAAAACTTATCTTAAGGATAAGCGGCTGACAGAACTGAACGCCGTATTCTCCCGTACCAACGAGTGCTCTTATGTGCAAGAAAAAATCGGTGTTGATAGCTTAGAGTTACGCGAATTAATAGAGAAGGGAGCACAGATTTTGGTCTGTGGAGGACGAGACATGGCAAACAGCGTTATGGTGGCATTGAACGAAGTAATCGCACCTCTGGGCATGGACGTACTAACGCTCAAAGCCCAAGGACGCTATCGTGAAGATGTTTATTAGTTTGTTGACTGATTGAAGAGGGTTATATTTTTGTACTTTCTAAATTTATCCTTTGTAAGGCTTAAGTATTTATAGGGTGCACTGACATGGTGTTAGAAATATTTGGACGAGTATGGAAATGGGTCATTATTGGTGTAGGTCTAGGAGCTGCTCTACATGGCTTTGTACCAGAGGGTTGGATACAAGAAAACTTGGGTAATGATCAATGGTGGTCAGTTCCTTCTGCCGTGTTACTTGGAATACCTTTATATTCAAATGCTACAGGGGTAATTCCTGTGATGGAAAGTTTAATTAAACAAGGGCTCCCTATTGGTACAACACTCGCCTTTTGTATGAGTACTGTAGCTGCGAGTTTCCCTGAATTTATTTTGTTAAAGCAAGTGATGCAATGGCGATTATTGGCGGTGCTCTTTGTACTCCTACTCGTCGCATTTACATTAATTGGTTGGATTTTTAATTATTTAACCCCATTTATTTAAAGAAATAATTTAAGGACATTATGATGAAAGAAATAAAAGTACTAGGTACTGGTTGTGTTAAATGTAAAAAAACCGTTGAAGCTATTTCAAAAATAGCGAATGAATTAAATATAGACGTACAAGTAATTAAAGAAACAGAACCTGAGATAATTATGGGGTACGGTGTAATGAATACACCTGCGGTAATTGTTGATGAAATAAATGTGCATAGTGGTTCAATTCCACACAGAGAAGCAATTGAAGCCTGGTTAAGAGGTTAACTATGCAAGTTGTTTTGGCCATTAATTTATAGCTTCTAACTCACAATGGGGGCGAAAGCGAGTTAGGGTATACACTCTAATGTTAGCTGTTATTTAAGGTGTTGGGCATAGGTATGACCACAGCTAGAATTAATTTCTAACAAATATTTAGCAATTATATTTAAGTCAGTTTATAGCGAATTATTGTCATTTTCACATGGAAAAGTGAATGTAATTTACTGGCAAAGTTGCATATGATTTTAGATGTTTAATTAAATGTACTCATAATGTTAAAATCTATGGGTGGTCTTCAATTTAATTGGGTTAACTAATAGTTTATTTTGCTAGATAAACTCAACTTCATCTTGATGATTATGTGTGAGGGGGGTTGCTAGGGATAAATGAATGCTAAAGTTGACTCAACAAATAGCATAAGTAGATAGTGTGATACTTTATTGTTTGTTGTTTGCAGCTCCGCTACAAATTTAATTTTTAAAGTATGATACTTTAATAAACATACTTATCTTTTAACGTCCTATAATAGGGAGTCTTATAGACACAAAAGTATGATACTTTATTGTTAGTTTACATTTTTTGTCGCAGGACAATAAAGGGGCGAAGCGATCACCCCAAGGTTACAAACTTTATTGTTTTTCGACATTTTTTAAATTCTAAATAAGGTTGGAAAGTGGAAACTCTGATCGAGTTTCCACTTTTTTAAAATTTTATCCGAAGGTAGTTGTTAAAATTTACAAGCCAATAAAATACGCTACTAGTTTCTCAAGGCCTCTAATTTTTCAAACGCTTTTTGGGCTGTAATTTTTCCTTAATTAAAAGTGTATTGCTCCCAATCAGCAAGATCTTCTGCTAAGAAACTTTCTTCATAATGCTCGGCATTTACTTCACTTCCTATAGCAAAATAACAGTTAGCTAAACTAGCCAAAATCCATTTTCGAGCACTTCTTTCATAAATGTGTACTATGTCGCTTGACCAGAATATCTTTCTTAGTTTTTAAATATAAAAAAAGTAAAACTTGGGGGTGGAAAGTTTAAATCTCAATGAGGAAGATAAAAGAGTTATCGATGACTATTTGATGGTTGTGTGTTGCCAAGACAACTAAAAAGGATGAACTATGTTGCTTAAAATAATTTAAGTTATTAATAACTTTGTTTTTGGCGTCTTGTACCTCGGTTGGCGATAACTTTGCAACACCAACAAAATTTTAATTAGTAGGCTGGGTTATCTTGATCAAGACTTTCACACCACAGCTTTAAATCTAAATCCAATTATTGAAAAATTTATCAATGAACAGTCTTTAGTATTTATCTGATAATTAAAGTGTTTATCAATAATGTGTTTTTATTTGCCAATTTTTGTAACTTATAAGGTTTTTTTGACATCTAAAACTAAAGCATGAAAAACATGCATGCTGATTTTAAATTTAATAACATCTAATGTATCGGGGGTTAATATGTGTAGTACGCCAAGACCTAGAACTAAAGTGAAAGGTAAAGCGGGTAGTAGCGGCAGTATACTATCAACTATGAGTTCTGAGGCTAGAAGTAGCTTTACTGAGCGCGCTAATGCAGCTCAAGAGCGCCGTCATCAAATTTCTATCAAAACCCAGCAAAAAAAACAGCAATCTAACGCCTCTATAAAAAATGCTAAAAAAGTAGCACGTTCGGCTAAAAAGCAAAAAAATAGCTTTAGCTCTTGGTTGCTTAATGCGAGCCTAAAAGATGTTTTTATGATGTTATTCTTTAATAACTCAAAACATACTTAGTTTAATTTATATCGTTATGGTAATGATTTTATTATGAATAATCATGAAAAATCACTTTCAGATTTACGAATATCCTCTATAGCATCTAATAACTTATCGGGTGCTTTTCTGAAGGTACTTGGCCCCTTGCTTGATAGATTATTGGGCATAACAAAATTACGAAAGATATACCTATCTTGTCAATTATCGGGGTTGGACAAACAAAAATTTTCGATGCAGTTGCTAGCAGCATTAGGCGTTCAAATCTCTGGTGGTGAAAGTATTATAGCTAAAACTCCTCTTACTGGACGATGCATTGTGGTATGTAATCATCCTTACGGTATGATTGAGGGGGTTATTATTGCGCACTTACTTACTTCATTACGCTCAGATACTAAAATAATGGCCAATGTCGGTCTAAAAATGTTTAAAGAAATTGATGATTACTTTATTTTTGCCAACCCCTTAAAACCTCAAGTAGCAATAAATAACTCAGCAATTAAGCAGTGTTTTAGACATATCAAACATGAAGGATTATTAGTTATTTTTCCTGCAGGAAGAGTGTCTTTTTATCATTCCGATAAACAACGAATAACAGATGGTGATTGGAATCGGTTGGCCGTTAAAATTGCCACTAAAACAGCAACCCCCATTTTACCTGTGTTCATATCTGGCACTAATAGTAAGCTATTTCATCGAATGGGCCGAATTTATTATCGCTTTCGTTTATTAATGCTGGCGCGTGAAATGTTGAAATTACAGCAGCATCATATCAGCTTAAAAACAAACAATTTAATTCAACCTAAACAACTCAAACAATTTGGTGATATTGAAAAAATGAATGATTTTGTTCGACTGCAATGTTATTTAAATGATGAAAATTACTTTAGGCCCTGGCAAAAAAATGATGAAACAAGCTCATTTAGAGACATTATTCCACCGGCAAACAGTTCAGTAATCATAGCTGAGTTATCTCACTTACCAAGTAAGCAACACCTATTAGATTTTAAATCTTTTTCTGTGTATTACGGTTATCAGCATCAAATACCTGTTTGTGTGCAAGAAATTGCCCGTTTGCGAGAAATTACCTTTCGAAAACTAAATGAAGGTAGTGGTGAATCTTGTGATACTGATAAATTTGATGCGACTTATATGCACTTATTCATCTTCGATCATAAAGAGGAAGAAATTATTGGCGCGTATCGAATTGGTCAAACAGATTTATTGCAAAAAAATGGTGGTGTATCTCAACTCTATCTCTCACAAATGTTTCACTTTCAGGCTAAATTTATTAATCAACAACAGCCCTGTTTAGAAATGGGACGATCATTTATCGTAGAAGCGCACCAGAACAGTTTTCATGGCTTGCTATTATTATGGAAAGGCATAGGCGCTTTTGTTGGCCAAAATCCTCGATATAGAACCTTGTATGGTACGGTATCTCTAAGTAAATTATATGACCCACGTTCAGTGGCCTTGATGAATGAAGTTATGGTAACAACGGGCAGTGGCGTTAAGGCTAAAGCAAGGTTTGATGGGCAACTTCATCCTGAAGTAAAAGATTTTATTAACGCTGAGCCACTAGAACTGAGTCAATTATCAGCATTGGTCATGGGCATTGAACAAGACAACAAAGATATTCCAGTATTATTGAAGCAGTATCATAAATTGGGTGCTAAATTTCACTGTACGGGCATTGATTTAAACTTCAATCATACACCGGGTTTACTGCTCAGTGTTGATTTACCTAGCGCCCCTGATAAATTATTAACGCTTTATCTTGGCAATGATAAAAACAAGTACCTAAATTACGGCAAATAGGTTGGGGGCTATTAATAAAACCTATAATCTTAAGCTAATTATTATTGAATATCGTTATTTAGATGTACTTATAAACAAGTAAAAAACACTATCAAGAGTAACTGTTTTGTAAGAAACTTACCTTTCATCCGTCTAATTTAAAGTATTAGAGAGTTTAAGGAGTTAGAACCTCTTGATTGTAAACGATGGTAACTTTCTTTATATAATATTGCGCTCCATTATATAGCGCTGTAAAAAATGAGCTATAAAGGTGCGCGGTTAATGGTAATAAATGATTCAGAAAGGCAAAACTTTGCAACTATAAAAAATAAATTTGACGATGCAGAATTTATGAATAAAGTAAGGCGAGATATGCATAAGTTTGCGTCATTACAATTAAAAGATGAAGGGCTAGCAGAAGATGCTGTGCAAGAAGCTTTGATAGCAGCACACAAAAACAGAGCATCTTTTGGTCGAAAATCAGCTTTCAAAACATGGGTTTTCGCTATTCTAAAGAATAAAATCATCGATATATTACGCAAGCGAAAAAGAGAAATAAACATCAGTGAATTTTCTGATGACGACTCAGATGATATATCAGATACTTTATTTAATGAGCGTGGTTTTTGGCATTTAGAAGAACGACCTATTGGGTGGACAGCACCTATGGAGTCGGTGAAAGACGAACATTTCTGGAGAGTATTCGAAACATGTTTGGCAGGTTTACCTGAAAACTTGGCTCAACTTTTCATGATGCGAGAGTTCCTTGAACTTGAAAGTACTGAAATTTGTAGTACGTTGGATATTTCTACTAGCAATCTGCACGTTATGCTCTATCGAGCAAGAGTTCGCCTAAGAGAATGCTTAGAGAATAAATGGTTTAAACAGGAGTAGTAGCAATGATGAATTGCAAACAAGCAACACGACTTTTATCCGATGCCCAGGAGCGTAAGTTGACTTTGAAGGAAAAAACAACACTAACAATGCATACTGCTATGTGCTCAGCGTGCCGTAATTTTGGCAAACAGATGGAGAGTATTCGACATATTAGTCTCGATTATGTCCGAGGTAATAACAGTAAAGATGAAAATGAGTTCGATGAATAGGGTTTTATACCAATGCTACTAAGTTTGTTCCCGTTCAGTGAAGTTGAAAAGGTTTAGCGGCAAGGCATTGATTGAAGGTAATGGTTATTCTCGACAACTGCTCCTGCGTTGTTCTAATGACTCACATCCTTGTGATAACCTTGTCGACATCAATAACGTGGCCTGTAAGGCTTTTAAAATCAACCTTGGGGAGCTTACCAGCGATTCGATAACCGCCGTTGATTTCCTTCATATAGAACTATATTCACAAAATGATCATTGTTCTCAAAGCGCTGAGTGGGAACAAATCTAATAGACTTGCTATTAGTTCCTATCTAACCGTTATAAATTTAATTATTCTGCTGGTTGCAATTAACAACAAGTAGCTTAATTTTACTTTTTGAGGGGGAGTCAAATTTTGGTTAGTGCGCCGTGATTTTTTACATGTTGGGCAACCAGTCGCAAAGATGTCAATTGAATAGTCGCCACCATTTTTCTGATGTTAGTGCAATAACGCTTCAGTGAAGGGAGGCTATTGCGCACGAGCTGAATGCTCATTAACGCCAGTAAACAAGCTGCAATTTTTTATGAAAACTCTCTTAAGTTAGTTGCTTATGGTCTTATAAAATAACCTGTTGTTGAGACAGCTCTTTCACTATCGACTGACAAAAACCTTTAAATTTCTCATCACATGGACGATTAAATGCTGTTGCTAAGTTCTCATAGAGTGTTGCTTGAGATAAAGGTTTCGCGGCTAGCATTTGTAACAGCAAGATAGTGGCCGAATTTGTTTCAATAAACCTTGTTTCATTATCTATATCTCGGTAAACAATTAAACAAGTTTCTTGTGGTGATTCTGGCTGAAATGCTTTACAAATTTGATGAACGGGCCACTGATAAATTAACGGCAATAATGGCTGATTAAGGGTGATTTCCCCTGCTTGCGGAGCTATTGGTTGTGTGTCTGCAGTGTCAATGTATAGTTCGACCCATTCATAATGGGCCAGCTCAAAAAACCAAGCAGGTAAATCATCCAAAGTGGAGCTTTGCTGAAGGTACTGTAAAAACTCTTCAGGTATATCCTTGAAAAAGGGTGATCTTGCACGCCAATCTTTAAAAAAGGCACGGCTAATGGTTGTCCATACCGCTGAAGTTGTTAAACTTTTTGATACTGGGAAGCAGGTGTTGATAAAACCACTAACATTATTAAACAACAGTTCTTCGTACACCCTAGCTCGTCGAGCATTAATACCAAAAGGTAAAGCTTCTGTACTGGGAAAACGTAAATATTTTCCAAGCGATAATTGGAATGCTCTAAGCTCGTTTGGCACTGTCATAGATGATCCCGTTACGTTTGGTTAATGCTTGATGTTGTAGCTGCTTAATAATTTCTATTTCATTCATTAAGTCATTCATACCTGGATAATTAAAGTCACGCTCTAAGCAGGTAGGTGTCTTCACATCAGAAATTAATGAATAACTGTGGCTAAGGAGTTGCCAAACTGGGTCTATTACTTTAGCACCATGACTATCAATAATAAGCCCGTCAGACTCAGTAAAGTGACCTGCAACATGAATATAACCGACTTTTTGTAGCGGCAAAGCTTCAAGATAGTGATAAGGGTTGAAGTCGAAATTTTGGCTATTCACATAAATATTATTAACATCTAAATGTAAAAAGCAGCCAGAGCGCTTTACAATTTCACAAATAAATTCTTCTTCAGACATTTCCCCATTTGGCGGGCTTATATAGTAGGAAGCGTTCTCTATACCAATTTGCATACCTAATAATTCTTGGCTTTGCTGTATACGGCTTACAACCCACTGAATAGCCTGTTCCGTAAAGGGAATTGGCAGTAAATCATACAAATGTCCGTCATCAGTACACCAAGACAAGTGCTCAGTATAAAATGCAATATTGTGTTTATTGATAAATTGTTTGATTTGGCCTAACAAGTCTATATCGAGTGGCTCAGTGCCGCCTAGAGACAAAGACAGACCATGACAAATAAACGGATATCGCTCAGTAAATGAACGTAGATCTTTTTGATATTGGCCACCTATGTTCAACCAGTTCTCAGGTGCTAGCTCAAAAAAGTCAACATCAGGTGTATCTAATTGCTTTAGATCACTTAACATTTCTCTGCGAAAGCTCAAACCTGCACCTTGAAGTTTTTTCATAAGTCGACCTTATTAATGTTTTAAAAAATGTCTAGAGAGAATAAATGTACCTCTCTAGACCTAAATCAAGTTTGTTATCACTTAGCTAACACGCTTACTTTCACCGCACTTACCTTCACCACATTTACCTTCTTTGGTTTTTTTACTTTCGGTACTGCGCTTACTCTCGCCGCACTTACCTTCACCGCACTTACCTTCTTTAGCTTTTTTACTTTCGGCATTACCTTTACTTTCGCCGCACTTACCTTCACCACATTTACCTTCTTGAGCCTTGGTATCTACTTGGGCAAGTTGGTAGCCTGAGTCAAGTGCATTAGCTGAAAATGGATTGTCGTAGGCCATTGCAGAGCCAGAAGTCAATGCGATAGATGAACTTAATACCAAACTAGTGATTAATGAAGTTTTCATAAATATATACCTTAAATAGATTTTATACTGTTAATTAAATGGCGGTGTTCACTTAAACAGCGCGTTCATCTTAGTAGTCGTAGTAGACACGCTAGTTCTTACACTTTTTTTTATTTATTTTTTTATTAACCATTTTGAATAAGATTAATTATGACTTTGTAAGAGTTATAGGTGACAGCCTCTAAGCTCTGAGTGGGAACAAACTTAATAGACTTGGTATAAGGTTATTTGAAAGGTAAGAATAGTCACTTTTACCATCAGACTAATGTTAGCTAATCTGTTTTAATATTATAGTGTTAATGGCTATAGTGCCTAAAGTAACTGCCTGTATAGATAAAAAATAATAGTTATGAAAATAAATATAAAAATAGGTAATAATTCTCTGAATAGACGTGCCAATGTTTTTAATATAGGCACTGAATCAATAGTATTATTTAGCATGGCGATATTATCGCCATAAATGTAATTTGGAATGAATAAGCGCTTAATTGATGTGAGTTCTCTTTCTCTCGTGGCCATTTGGTTATCGGTTAAGTCATTAAAAATAAGATTAATATTTTTGGTGTTATGTTCCAATGTCATTAATTGATGAAACCAATTTCGAGGAATGTAAATTAGATCTCCCTGCTCCATAATGAGTGAAATGGCTTGCTTCTTCTTCTTTCTTTGAAAAGGTAAGGCAATGTTATAAAAAGGCCAGCACTTTAATGGCGCATCAGGGGGAAGGAGTAACCACTGCTTAGAGCCACTTAAACATATATTTAATAAATCAGTACTCCTTTGATCGTAGTGAAAATAGGATATATTGCCTTTATTATGATGCCACAAACGCATTTTTTCTCTAAATTGAGTATTTGGGTTATCTAATAAACACTTAATAATAGGGAGATTAAATACATAGTTACGAATGGTACTGTCGTCAAAGTAAGTATAAAGAAACGGCGCTGCACCACGTGAGTACAAAGGTTTTATCTTGTCTTTTTTGTCAGTAACTATTTTGTTTAAGGTATTGGGCTTGAAGGCACTTTTAATTAATATTGGTTTTTTAGACTGAATAAAATCACGATAAAAATTGCGGTATTCAATTTCCTGACTATTAATGATCATGATGCTAATTCAGTTTACTTGTTCTTACAATATGAGGATTGTTTTTAAGCGGCGCTTGATAATCATTTAATAATGTCAGCGTCAAACCTTGTTGATTGACCGCAAGCCAAGTATTTTCACCCTGAGGATTTACTGGATAAATAGCGCTTCTAGCTTGATTAAACTTAGGTGAAATAGCGGGTAACCGTGAGCGCTGTTCATCACGATTGAAAAATAACTCATAGCCAATATCAGTAAGTAAATAACTTAAGGTATACATTAAGCTATCAACAACCTTTTTGTTTGATGTTGGTTCGATTACTTGATTGTCTGAGAAAGGTAGCGGTAGCAGGGGCTAAGCCAAATGACTGAGGTTGTGAGTTTTGTTGTGCAAAAGAAATTTGAGCTATCATGGCGTAATGATGTACCGCATGACTGCTAGCAAAAACCAGTTCTCTGGCAACAGAAGTCTGCACGTGTTGAATGTTTTGCTTACTGATAGACACCTCTGTGGCGAGCGTGATTAATGTATTAAGTTTATCTTCTGTAAGCTGCTCAATCCACTCAGTTATTTCATTTAATTTGCCAATGGCTAGTCTTGGTAATAACTCAAACTGGCTGCCACGACTTCTAACATTATAGTCAATCAGTTCCTTGTTTAGACCTGAAATAATGGCTTGATAATGATCAATTATATGTCTCATGTGAGAGCCTGTTGAACTGATGAAATTCGGTGATATGATAGCGGTATAATCTGCTTTTGATACCGACTCAAGATATGAAATACCTTGTTCAATTATTTTCAACTGACTTGCAATCATTTTATTTTACTTCCGACTTTTTTAGCATAAAACTACTTTTTAGTGCGACTTTTCAAAATCACTTCAATCAATTCTTCAGGTATCTTTTCAATTGGATCTTGCTTTATAAAAGCTGATTGAGACATGCGAATGGCATTTTTATAACTTTTAACATAAGCCTGACATTCAGGGCACATACTCAAATGTAGTTTAAACTTAATTTTTTCAACATAGGTTAATTTGCCTTCATGAAAGTCATATATGAAGCTATCAACTTCTTTACAAGTTAACATGCCTGGCACATAT
>CAXBKC010000055.1:0-13492 GCA_963975615.1 uncultured Oleiphilus sp. | reverse complement strand
AATTGAGGCTGTTTTTCTTTCAAATTCTTTAAAATTAATGCCGTTAAAAATAAGCTTAAGTTTATCGTTTAAGCCTAAACGCTCACGCCCCCACTTTTCGAGATCTTGTGAAACCACTACAAAATAGCTTACGAAGGGGATTATTAATTTCCTGAAGAATTCGTACTTCGCAGGGTTATCTATTTTTTTATAGGATGATTCTCGGCCATGCTCTGCATGCACGCGTACAGGTATACCTGCGAGCCAGGCAACAGGGTGATATTCTATCGTGCCAAAGTTATAAGTATGCACAACATCTGCTTTTAATGTTTTAAGCAAACGATAAAGCCTTATATGGCAAGACAGGTCTTTGCCTTCCTTCTTGTGTAAACAATACAGTTTAGCGTTATCACCAAGCTGCTCCGCGAAAGCATGATCATCAACCAAGGTGACAATATGATGTTCAACATCTCTATCTGCAGAGCAATTAATCAGGTTGACAATAACCCGCTCTAAACCACCGATACCGAAACTATAGACAAGGTGAACGACCTTAAGCGTCATTTTTTACTCCAATTAAGAACTTTTTACCAGAGAAAAAATAACGATGTTTAAGAAACAAATAAAATAAGCCTTTGATATGTGAGAGCGTAAACATATTAATTTTAAAGCCTTTGCTTCTGGATATTTCTTGCGCATCGTGAACAATTGATACGCTTGGAAGGTAATCTATAGAATACTTTGATTTCCAGACACGGATGCAGTAGTCAACATCTTCTGGTGAATAAAATATTTTTTCATCCAACAAACCTACCTTTTGTAAAACTGATTGAGGGAACATCCAAAATGCTGAAATAGCGTAATCTACTTGCTGATTTTGTTTAACAGGTTGCGGTGAAGCTTGCTCCATTTTTTTTAAAAACAAGAAACGCTGTAATTTACGAACAAAGGTAGGAAAGACATCGGTACTCATTTGAAAACGACCATCGGGATATATCAACTTTGGAACCGCCAGGCCACATCCTGGGTTTTTTTTCAAATACATTGTTAACACCTTAATCGCATCCGGGTTGGCGTAGGCATCTGAATCCATGACGATAATGAATTCACCCGCGCTTTTTGATAAACCTTGGTTTCGAGAAAAGGTTGTACCGGTATTATGATCGAACTCTATCAAACTAATATTGGCGCTATATTCGCTAATGACATCACGCGTAATTTCTTTGCTTTTGTCTTTAGAACCATTATCTATAACAAATATTTCGTAGCGTGCAGATAAGTCATTAAATGACTCAACCAAGCTAACAAGGCACTTTCTTATGTAACGCTCTGAATTGAAAGTCAGAATAGTAATTGAATAATCCATCATTGAGCTACCGATGATTGTTGTATGCCTTGAATATCCTTACTGAATACATAAGTTTGTTTTAGCTGTAAATAATTTTCTTGGAGCCACACTAATAAAGGTTCGTGATTGTCTAAGCCGTTTGCTGAAACTGACATAAATACACCACCACGACCCAGCCCCACCAAGACATTCATTGCTTGCATAATTTTGATATACAATTTATTACTACTTACTAAACTTGGAACTTGATACCAATAAATCACAGTCTTTGAGTCACCTGTATTTGAAAATAACTCTAAGCTATTTAGTTTGAGCAGGTCATTCTCGATTTCGACTTCGATATTTCGACTACTTTCAATCGTCCATTTTTCAGGGTCGAATACTCTATTTTCCCAAGAAATTAGTTCTCCGTCACCCTCACCCGTAAAAGCAAAATAGTTAAATCCAATAGCATTATCTGGATATTTGGCCTTCGCTTGAAAGCTTAAATCTGCTTTATTAAAAATAGGTTTCCACATGAATGGTGAAGTCATTTTGGAACTTGATTGGGATACATCAAAAACTTCAGAAAAACTTGAGGTATTGACCTGCATCATACTTTCAATAGATTTAGTAATCATCAACTTCCAAGCAAAAAAACCTACAAACACGATAACAAAAAATGTCATGTATGTTTTAAATGGGTATGTTGCCCAAGTATCAGAAAAAGCAATTTCTTGATTTTCATTATCAACTTTTTCTTTGTCTTTGTCTTTGTCTTTAAAATAGCTTGCAACGAATATTAATAGACCCGTTACTATCGCGAAAAATACCCAACCATAAATTAGATGATCTGCTTCGACAGCATATTCCATACCTGAAAGGTGACCAACAAGCATTATTCCATATGCCCTTATTGCGTTTGCAATAATCGGTAGCACAATACTAAACACAAGAAATATGATTCTTTTTTTGGTGCTAGAAAAAAATATAAAAGCACACAATGAACCTAACATGACTGTCGAGATAAAGAATCGAATACCTGAACATGCTTCGGCGACTAAAAATTTACCGCCAGGCACTTGAATAAATAGACCTTCACGAAAAACAGGAATACCTGACCAGATTAACATCTGTACAGATAAATCGGCAGTAATCTCTTGAAAAACAGGTATTAACTCTTCGCCAACAGGAATAGAAAACAGCATAAAAAGAAGTGGAAACCAGATAATTCTAGAGGCTTTTAGGCCCACTGAAGAAACAATAATTAAAGGCAATATACTAAAAACAGCCACATGCTGAAAAACGTTAATGCTGCCTGCAAACCCAAGCCCCCAGAAAAGCATCATCCCAGTTATTGCAAAAAGAGATAGATAACTGGGATTGATAGGCTCTTTAAGCAATAAAGGTACTTTCTGCCAAATTAAATATAAAGAAATTGGAATAACGAATATGCAGTGATTATAAGTAGCCGACGCATACCAAATACCCATTGCACTAACAATTGTCTCAAAAAATAATATGGCCCATAAAACAATACTAATAAGCAAAAAAATTAAATATTTGGGCATTATCATAAGCAATTTAGCCGTCTAAAAAATTTGATTATAGTCAACTCCCCTCGTTTTACTAGACACTGATTGATATGAATAATTAAGCTAAAGTAAGTATTACTGAATGGAACGTATTTTCTTTTGCCTTTGATTAGTGAGCTCCTCACTGACAAACTCAAACTTTGAAGGTACTTTGAAACGCTCAAGTTGGTGCGTGCAGTGTTTCCTGATTAATTTCCTCAACTGCTTTGTTTCAACATTACTGTCACAACGAACTTTAACGCAAACTTGATTGCCAAGAATTGCATGCTGCTCACCGAACACAATGCAATCCATGACCTCATTTATTCCGTTAATAATTGATTCGACTTCAATAGGAAAAACTTTCTCACCACCAACATTGATAATATCGGACTGGCGACCAACAATGCGCATCCACGGCCCATCTACTTCAACTAAATCTCCGGTACAAAGCCAACCATCCTGCTCAAGCATGCCTTCGGCATTCAAGTAGCCTAACATCGTTGACTGAGCCTTAATCCATAAAACACCTTTTTCAATTTTGGTTTGAAACTGCTCACCATCGAGCTTCATCCATGCAGAGTCACCCTCTTTAGTTTTAGACCGCGGGGAGCCAAACTCAGATGTGCCATATTTTTGAATGATTTTTGCGTTTGGAAATAACTCAGGAAGCTGGGCAAGCACACTGTTATTGATAGGTTCGGAACCATAGCTGACAATTTTAAGTGATGACAAATCAAAATTCTGATATTCACCTGAGAGCAACAGCAAATTTAAAAAAGAAGGCGAGCAACACTTCTACTTTGCAGTCAGAAATAAGTTTGCAAACAGCTGTTGGTGTTCGCCCTGTTGGAAGCGCTAGACTCCCACCACTGGATAAGGTATAAAAAAGCGTATCTAAACCCGCGATATGATCAAGCAACAAGAATGACAAGGTACAAAATGCTTTTTTGACATTATCATAACTCGTCAAAAAATTTTCTAGGTCATGAAGTATGGCTTTAGGTCGCCCTGTTGTACCGGAAGAAAAAATAATAAAGCCAGCATGTTTTTTTGTAGCCAAGCCGACTAAAAGAGGATGGGTGTTTTTATTTACTCTTTTATCCCTTTTAATAAGTTCTGAACCACCTAAACGCCCATCCGTATAGTGAAACAAATACCCTGCCTGGGCATCCTCACAATAAGCGGGAACATTCTTCGCACTAGGTGAAATCAGCGCGACAACTTTACCTTGCTGATAGAGTGCAATAAGGAGTGCTATCGCCTCAAAGCTAAAATCTGACTGGAGTGCGATGACCTGGTGATTTTCGAGTATTTTTTCAAATTTTGAAGTCCACTTCTCTGCTTCAGCAAGCAAGTTGCTATAAGTATAAGTATTACCTTTCTCAAATATAGCAACCTTGCTTCCATGAGTTTTTAAACGATCGAACAACTTATCAATCAGCACACCAATCATTCCTTATTAGGAGATACCACCAAGAAAGAGAGTCTGCCCGGTAATAAAGTCGCTCTCTTTTCGGATAAAGAAGTCTGTCACATTGACAATATCTTCAAAGGTACCTAAGCGCTTAATGGCTTGAGTGCCGATTAAAGAATCCATTTTCCCATCAGATACGCCTTTAATCAGGTCCGTAGCAACAGGCGTGGGGCCTAATGCATTAACCGTGATATTGAAGGGTGCAACTTCTTTAGCCATTACTTTAGTAAAATTATCAACTGCGGCCTTGGAGGCAGCATAAACGGCTTCGCCTTCTAATTTTAAAGGTGCCGCGACAGTAGCAAAGTTAACGATACGACCATACTTTTGTCGACACATAATTTTGGCTGCTTCTCGTGCAAATAAAAACGTACCAAAGACATTGGTTTCAAATATTTTTCTTACCGTTTCTAAGGGGGTAAGTAGAATATGATTCATTGATGCGATACCCGCATTATTCAAAAGAATATCGACTCGGCCATACTTTTTTCTGACTTCACGCATCATTTTTTGAACAGCTTGCTCATCAGCCACATCTAAACAAAAATGTTCATAGCCTTGGATTTCATCGTCCATTTCACTTCTACTACAACCGATGACCTGATAACCTTTGCCAACATAGTACTCAGCTAAATATCGGCCAATGCCTTTTCTTGTACCTGTAATTACCATTACCTCAGACATTAGGCGGCCTCTACTTTACTGAGTGCAAAATCAAGTAAGGCCCCAACATTTCTATAAGGACTGTTGCGCATAGACATCGCTTTTTCATCCGCTAAGGAAATACTAAGGTTTAATTGATCAAACACTAAAGATTCTATTTCAGTAACTAGCATGACCAAAGACAAAGAATCAATACCGTCATCACCACCAAAAATAGTTGTCTGTTCACTCACATTTTTTAATGAGTCGTAATCAAGCTCTTCATTTAAATCTGTAACAGCTTCTTTGATAATCGTAAAAATTTTATCTCGCACTTGAACTATTCCTTATCAATACGTTAACGTTTTAATATTACTTTTGCAGGAGAACCCTGAATAATTACATCTGGTTTATAGCGTCTGCTTACAGTACTGTTAGCAACAACGATACTATTATCAGCTATTTTGGCACCATCCAAGATGACACAGCCTGCGCCAATCCAGACATTATTTCCAATTTTTATACCCTTTGAGGTACTGCCCTGATCTTCTAGATGGACGTTTTTTTGAGCATGTATGTAGTTACTAGCAACAATACTAACATTTGGGCCACAGATGAAGTTATCGCCAATTTCAATCCCTCCCTCTCCTGCTGCCACAAAACAGTTAGTCGCAATTCCACCACGCTCGCCCATGGTGAAAATACCATCATAAGCTTTAACTTTGGTAAAGGAAGAAATTACACAGCCTTTTCCCAATTTTAGTTTAGGTGATAAATCTACTTCTGCTTTAGGGCTAACCTTTGCACCAAACTTAATTAAGTACACAAGCGTCACCACGAATTGTGGCGTCAGAATTCTTAATAAGCCTTTTTTAATGTTGTCTATTTTCATCTTTTATAATTCTCAATACATCCCTGAATATGCCAATACTCATTACAGAGCTAATTATAGTAAGTTGTTCTCTTTATACCAGGCTGCGGTTTTACACATACCTTCTTCTAAGGTAACTTTCGGTTTCAGTCCCAAAGAGTTTATTGATTTTTCGGTATTAAAGGCTCTATTATTTTTATAAAACTTTACTCTACGTCGATGAAGTACAGGTTCTATTCCAAAAGGCGCGCATACTATTTCGCATAAAATAGCCGCATACCAGAAAAGCCAATATGGGAAAGTTATTTTGGGGGGATCAACAGACAAAGATTTTGCTACGGCACCGACATAATCTCTTAATGATCGATAGCCATCTGGCCCACCGACTAAAAACACCTCTCCATCTATATCGGGTGTTTTCAATGCACTAGCAAAGCCTTCGACAACATCGTCGATATAAACTGCATGAAAGTTATCCTTACACTCACCTACAAAGAAAAACCGCCCTTTTGCTAGCATTTTAAACATTTTCAGCATACGCAGATCGCCAGGACCGTACATTGAGCAAGGTCTGATAACAACAATTTCTGTCTTACTTCCACCCACTTTTGAAAGTACATACTGTTCAGCAGCTAGCTTTGTTTCTTGGTAAAGGTCCCCTGGCGCAAACTCAGACTTTTCATTTGCAGGTGTTTGTTTTACATCGCCATGAACGCCTATGGTTGAACAATGCACAAAACGCTTAACACCAGCCTCCATTGCAGCATCTAAAACTGTTTGAGTTCCACCCACGTTTATACGCTGGTAACTTTCAGGTTTACCCGACGCCACCCGAAAATTAGATACGGTATGCACCACGTAATCGGCACCATTCACCAGATTTTTGATCATATCCTTATCGGTAATTTCACCAATTACGGTACTTTCAACACGCGTATCTATCTTTGAAATATGCTCATCAGTATGTGCATGTGCACGAACCCTATAACCATTTTCAATAAAATAACGGGTTAATTGTCCCCCTAAAAAACCTGTCGCGCCTGTGATTGCAACTAAACCTTTATCCATATTCAAACCCTGAATGCTGTTTTCAAACAGAAAAATATATTAACTCTTCTGATCGCCGTATTTTCCTGAAAAAAGAAAATAAACCATTACGCCAAGCACCGCCATTGAAAGCTGAACCCCGTAAAAAAGTAAACCGCTACTAATGCTGTACTCCAAATCAACACCGAACTGATTAAAGAGTATAAACGTAGCGCCCTCACGTACACCGATGCCACCAATTGTTATGGGTAATAACATGAGCATAAAGACTATCGGGAAATACGCTATAACATTTATTAATGCTATATCAATAGATAATGACCTTAATATAAAATAAAACAATAAGCTCCTAAGCAACTGCATAAGTAATGATAAGACCAAAACCTTGGACATTAATGGCTTATTCAATGCAATCTCTTTAAAAACATTCAGTACCATATTGAACACTTTTTTAACTTTAGGTATTCGTTCACCAAACATTCGCTTAAAACTTTGCTCAAATTTCAATAATACTGCGATACCTATAAATAAAGCGATGACCATCATACAAGACACCAATGAAACGATAGCCAGAATTTCTTGATCACCCTGATAGGAACTAAGCAACAATATTGTAGAAAATAAACTAATAAGCACCAGCATAGACACAATACCGATCAGCTTATCGAACAACACTACCGTAGTAACTTTTGAAAGATTGTTTTCTTTTTTATAAGCATGATGCCCTTTTAGGAAATCGGCAGCGACTCCGCCAGGCGATAAAAAGCCCACAGAACCACTTACTAATATGATATAAACAGACTCAGCAAATGATATCGGCATAGCATTCTCATCGAGAATAAGCTTCCACCTGAAAGACATTAATAGCCTGATCAAAAATACCACTAAGACTGCTAATAAGATGTAAATGCAATCAACCTGCTTAACGATACCTATCACTTCAGTCACATCAGTATTGATGTAGAGAATAAAAATAAATATCAGCGCTAAAGTAGCTTTGACCCAAGTTTTTTTAAACATCATTCGCACTCATTCAATGAGCCTTGATTCGTTTTATCAAAAACACCAAGTCTGTACTTTCATAGTCGACCAAGATACCTTTTTTCTTTGTGGTATCAATCACCTTTTTCTCTGAATACACGCCTTTTGAAGGGTCAAACCACTGATATTCATAGAAGCCGTGGATCTCTCCTAAGTTTAAATCCCACTCAGTGATTGGGCGAGAGTCCTTACTTAATAGGTAAGAAGAATAGAAACCATTTTCCAACGAAAGCGAGTAACTTTGATAAATTGGATCCGAAACAAATAAAGAAGAGTAAACCTGTCTAGCATTGATATCCAAGTTCAGACCTTCGATATACTCAGCAAGATGCTGATGATCGCGCATCACATTATTAACAGCAGAATTAAAGGGTTCTTGAATATTTAACCACGTTGCCTCATACGCACCTGAAGCACCGGTCATAAATGTACGCCAGAATGTACGCCTAAATGCCAATCTAGTATCGGAATCCCGAATGGCACTATCACGCCATAATGGCTCAGTGTCATCGGTAAAAACCAATTCATTCAATACTAGGGGTTTTATTTCTTGGGGAATGTCATCAAAATCATTCGAACGAGTTTGGTGAATAAAACCGACATCGACATCAGCCCTCTTCCATACATCTTCAGATAAGCCAATTAACCGGTCAAAAGCGTCGCTTTCACGAATCCAGGGAATATAATATTGATTCGCGAGCTCTATAAAGCAATCACCACAATTTGGCCTATGTTCCATTTCATTTCCTAGTTCCCACATAACATTCGGGAATGCAGAAAGCCTTGCAATAATGCTTCGTAAATAATTTTTTATTTTTGGTAGTTCGGCTTCTCTTGGTTTCCAAACATTTAATACGTGATTCTCATTAGAGGAGCTATTGACCACTTTAAAGCGCCTATCCCTACTCCAAGTATCAAACAAATTTACCTGTACGTAGATATTTCTTTCTAGAGCCTGATTCAACATCCACTCGGTTCTTTGTATCCATTCTAAATCCCAAGAAATACCGTCACCCATTAACGGAAACTGAGCAATTTTTAGCAAGATGGCATTATGCTTAGTTTCAACAAGCTTATCTAAATATGCAATGTACTCTTCATCAGTCAGAGCTTGCTGACTATCTCTTAGGTGTTTGAATTGTTTGATTGAACAAGGCGCTATATTTTGAGAGGCAAACCATTTACTACCAACCCAATAAAAGGGTTTAGTTCCGGCCAAGAATTTGCTCGGGTACTTTTTATCAATTGATAGAGGCTCTAAAGATACATGCTGGGAATCGGCTTTTGTTACATCCATCAAACCCGCTTGAATTTCAACTCCGGCTTGCAATAAACTATACGCCCACTCACCTACTTCGTCTAAGTGTGCCCGCGCTTTAAATACGCCACCATCATAAAACACAGGAACATTGTAATGAACACCCTTTGGACTAGTTAGGACCACATTCAGAGGAAAGTCGTCAAAACTAAAATAATTTCTGTTGGCAGAACTATTTAACTCTACTTGATCTGTAAATATCTCAATAGCAAAATGCTTTTCCCAAACATCGCCTTTGCTTACGCCTGAATCATTGATTTTTGAAGCATATCGTCCTAAATTTAGTTCGGGCTGACATAGCTCAGAAAAAGGCAGAATAGGAGACATTACGACAGGAGGACTTTCAGATATAACATATACGTAAGCGAGGTAAGCTAAGACACAAATGCCGCTCACAAGTGCCGTAATTTTTTTTATGTTCATATCTGCTCCTACAATTTCCTTATCAGAAAATAATCATCATGTATCAAACTTTATTTAAGCAACATGATTAAATAAATTCGCAAGCTTCCGTTTTAATTGAACTTTTTTTAAGCTTAAAAACTCTTTCTGTCCTTGGGTGTCTTTCGCACGAGAAAAAAACCGTATGGTTGGCGAAGTAATATAACGAATAATATTTAGCTTAAAAGTGGGCAGTTCACCTAATGTATTGGCAGTTTCATACCCATATAAGCTCAGGTATTTACCGGCTACCGTTTCAAATTCTTGCAAGTCTTGATCTGATAAATTTTTCCGCCATTTTTCTTTATTTGTAGCAATTAAAGGCTTATTTAAATTCTCTAAATTTGTCGCATCTGTTTGATAGCTAGCATCCTTCTCAAAAAACTTGAGCATACTCTCAGAGTAATTCACATTTAAAGTGTCACAAATCTTTTGTAAGTTCTGTTTGGGATCTGCAAGCAAGTCTTCATAACGGATTTCAATAAAGTCTTCTGCTGCACAGTCTTGTTTAATTCTTTGTACGCCTTCTAAATAATCACACCACATATTTGCCGCAGCAAAATATGTTTTCGGCCCCATACGTGCATTAATAATAGAAGATGCAACATCTCGACCATCACGAATAATATGAACTACTTTAGCATTTGGATATGCCGCTTTAATGTCCGCCCAGTAAAAAACATGTCCTGGCGATTTTTCCCCCCAGGCAAGCAATTCTTTTTCTGGCGCCCTGGAACAAATTAGTGCTTCAATAACACCCGCAAAGCCTGGCTGCCGGATAAAAGGCACAACGTCTTCAAACTTTGGCGTAGGCGACCAATAACGAATAACTCTTGTTGCAAGAATATCGTTTAAGAGTTTTTTCTGATTTTCTAGTTGGTTTAAATCACCATAAACAGCCAATGAAGAAGAAAACATTTTGAAAATAAGGGACTCATTAGGCACAACTAAATGTTCATGACTATCTATCATACGACTTAAAAGGGATGTTCCTGAGCGAGGGCTTCCAAATATAAAAAAAGGCTGTATTTTATTTTCATTCATTTCAGTGTCTCATTTCCATGTTTCATATAGTAAGCTTCTAGCGTCAGTATCTCGTTTTGCTGACGTGAAACATCCCAAAGGAATTTCCCTGACAGGAATTCTACCCCATATTGGATGGTTTTTTTGGAAGGAAGGCTTCCTGCACCAATTGGTATACGGCGAACAAGTAAATCTGTTAAGTGCTGCACAAATTCATACCGCTGACAATATTCAAAAACTGCTTTAATACAGTATTCAGCCCCAGGTACAGGCGCCATCATATCCGAATCACTTTCACAAATATCTATGATCTTAGGCAGTACAGCTAAAAAATAAACTTGAACAAACTCACGCTGTTCATTTTTCAAACCCAAAGATTCAAGCTTAAGTATTGCGGCGTTATTCTTTAGCCACAAAGGTTGACTAGCAGAGTACGATGGTTTTAAATTTAAGCCGTGCTTTTTATTTAAGCTATTAACCGTATCTTCTGCCGCCCTTCTAGCTAAAGTAAACTTTGTTCCTTTCAAGCTATATAACCCGCTTTCCTTGCCAGACTTACTCCATTGAAGAAGCTTTGCATGCTTTATTAAACCTGCATCAGGCCCTTTAGCTCGCAAAATTTTATTATCGGCAGGTAAATAGCCTATATGAATCTGCACAATATCTTTCTCTGAATAGATGGGGGTTTCAAAGGCGCTATTTATTTGCTGCACGCACTGAGCTACTTCATGATCAGAAAGATGGTAATCCTCTTCAGATTCACTGTGAAAGTACCAAGTCCCTACCAATGTATAATCTTCTTCAAAAGGTGTATTTTGCCAAGGTGCTGTAAATAACAAACGCGTCATGCCTGAATTATCTATTACTTTGATACCAAAAGCGTAACTAGACAATTTTTTCTTGATTACTAAGTTAACCGCTTTAACATACGTTAAAGTCTTTGTTTTCGGGACGTTAACTCCACTCAACTTTTGTTTTTCTAAGAAGCAGCCCCTACCACTACAATCAACAACAAACCGAGTGTGGATCTTTTCATTTAAGCCGGATAACTGAGCCTGATAAGCCCCTAGACTCCCTTCTAACTGCTCTAGCCCTTGGTAGTTTAGCACTCTAGCACCAGCTTCTTTCGCCGCAAGGATGCAAGCAAGTACTAGTCGTTCAGTATTAATCGCCTGAGCATCGTACCAGCTCGCACCACCAGTTACACTTGAGTCAAGCAGTTTTGGGAGACACTCTTTAATAAGCGAACGGGAAATTAAACGGGCATTAGGAATTTTTGATTGTGTAGGCATACCTGAGTTACGGCCTAAAGTAAGTAGGTTGTAAAGTAGCATTCCAGCTCCTACCACCCACTTACTTCTCATCAAGTCTTTTGTTGTCGATAAGAGACATGGCAAAGGCTTAACTAAGCCTGGCGCCATTATTAACCAAGCTTTTCGCTCATTTGCTGAGATTATACTTGACCGAATATCCAAACTTTGTAGATAACGTAAGCCACCATGAATAGTTTTTAGACTATTAGCAGAAGCGCCACTTCCGAAGTCATTTTTTTCAACAAGTAAAACTTTCAAGCCTCGCTGTGAAGATTCAAGGGCCAGCATTGCACCAAAGATACCTGCACCAACAATCAAGATATCGTATGTTTGTCCATTTTCGAGACTTTCAGTTGTCATAATTCAGCAATGATACATTTATAGTAATGCCAGATAATATAAGGCATAAATACATTTTATTAATCAATAATCAGTCACGCTATAGAATTCGCGCACAAAATTTTAAGCCTTTTTATTAAGGTTTGTGAGCGCGGCATATACAACCCCCTTAACTGTACCGAGAAAAAGTTATTATTGACTCTTTGTTCAAGTAAGCGAAATACTCTCTGTCATCGAAGATGATATGGTAGATCTATCTTGCAATTTGAAGAGCTATTAAAGAATACTAGATCTTGATACGGAATTCTGCCAATAAGGCGGCCTAAGAAATTGAGCGCTTGGTTTTGGCAAAACCTCTATCAAAGAACCACCAATACAAACCAGGCAAAGCAGCAACGAACATAGTAAGAGTCATTAAAAAACTGGCACTGGCAACCTGGGTAACATCTGCGGACACGAGAGCCACAAACAAAGCAACTTCAACACTCTCACGAACCCCCAAGCCCCACAAGGATATCGGCAACCGGGCTAACGCTGCAGCGACAGGAATAATCACCATACATGTCAGAATACTTAGCTCGAGCCCGACTGCTTTAGCCGCAAAGAAAAAAGCTATCACGCCAAAACCCTGCTCTACAAAAGACAATATCCCAACCAAAATTACCCTAGAAAAATAACGCTTATAGCTAGCTAAAGCTTCAATAACTTCTCTAGCTCGTAACTTTGAGGGCAAATGCTTCATTATAAAACCAGGAATTTTTCCGTAAATAAACATCCATATGCTGAAAATAAGAAAGAGGCCGGAGGCAACAATTAAAACCTTGAGTTCTGCATCATAAGCACTATCGGTATAAATGGATAGAAACAATAGCGCTGCTAAGGCTACTGACAATAAAGTGCCAACCGCCCCCAAAAACCGCTCTACGAATATTGAAGCCAAGCCCTTAATTTTATTAATGCCATATTCTTCCAGCTTCAAGAAACGAATAATATCTGCCCCAACACCCCCTAGAGGTACAAGTAGACCAAACATAGCACAAATGAAATATAGTTTTATCGCTTCAAAAAGCTTAATAGGTCCGGATATGCAATTTACCAAT
>CAXBKC010000054.1:0-13517 GCA_963975615.1 uncultured Oleiphilus sp. | reverse complement strand
GCGTAATTAAATGTTGATATCGATATTAGGTGTGTTTGGCTAGACGTTTACAGTCTTTTAATCAGGGAAGTCGCTTCGAGAATGGCCTAATGTGTGCTGTTTCAGCACATGTGTCACATTTGTAGAAGAGTAATATTTAACATTACAGTTACTTTTAATACAATCTGAAACCAAACTGCGCGAAACATAAAGGAATTACCATGGGTCATGCTCTGGCAGCTCTATCAAGAAATCTAATTCCCCTCTTAATCTGTATAGCACTTACTGCTTGTAACGGTAGTTATACGGCTTTTGAGTCAGATAGCGATTTTGATAATGATGTGAAAACAGCTGATATTAGACAGGATAATGCCGAGCTTATAACTTTAGCAGCTTATCAGTCTGCATTTTTAGGGCATTCTCAATCCGCTGCGTATATGTTTCTTGATGCTTCAGATCTACCGGTCGATGCTGTTCCACCTCCACCGGAGGAGGCTGATCCAACCTCAACTGATAAGCAATTTCAACGCATTTGCACTAATGGTGGTTCTGCACATTATTCTTATTCCAGAGATTCGGGAGAGGCTCATAAAGTCGGTGATAGAGTCTCTATCCGTTATACGAACTGCATTGAAGGTACGGCTGAATATAATGGCAGCATGACAGGAACTTATACCAAGTTGAAAGGCCTGAATGACCGTTTTGAGATTTTTGACACGGAGCAGTGTCTGGCGAAGCTTCAAGGTAATTTAAGTATTAATGAATTATCAATTGATGCTCTTACTTATGACTCAGATCAAGGCTACTTTATAGTCAATAATGACAGTACACAGATTATTTCCCTTGGGGAAAAAGTTGACATTAGTGGTTCTAGAGTAATTTCTGTGCCGGGTGATGATATACGTTTTACTAGGGTGGGAAAGTATCTAATAGCAGACATACTTTCAATTGAAACTACTGATGGACCTGATGGTGATACAGGGTTAATAATTAACACAGACTTAAGTTTCTCTATTACCAATGATCAAAATATTATCTTTATTCTAAGACCAAAAGAGACTGCTGCTGAAATGATTACGTCAATTGATGGAGATCAGTTTTATTCGGTTGTCGGCTTAGAAGATGAAAAAGAAAATTGCCAAGGTTTTGAGCGGACGCTAAGTGTTAAATTTAAGGATTTTTCAACCACTAAGTCTGATTATTTAATGACGAACCTTAATGGTTCGGTAACTTTGTTAGATGCACAAGAAACACCCAATCGTGTTAATCACTCTTTTATTGATAGTGATTTCACAACAACAGTAACTCAAGGGAATTCGACTGAAGTCTATAGTATGAAAGACTATAGTGTGGAGAAGGCGCTTAATATTGTTAATAATGCATATTCTTACGAGTTTAATGGTTTAGTAAAGAATACCAATGTCTTGGGTGGGCAGATCGCGCTAACGACAACAGGTCGATTGCTAGGTAGTTTTGATAGTCTTTATCCTTCTTCTGGTGTCTTTGAAATAAAAGCTCAAGGCTTAGAGCGAATATACATAGTGCCCGATAACTCAAAAATTCAACTGCGTGTAGACTTTAATGGTGATTCAAATGGGAATGGTTTCGGTGACTTTGATCTACCTTATATTGATACAACTTGGGCTGAATTATTTGCGCGTGAATTTCAATATTAACCTTTAGCTAAACCACTGATTACCCTCAGTTGGCAGTGCTCGCGCTTATCGCTTTCCACATATGTTTATACAATACCCTTTTCATTACTCCATCTAAGACCTTCTTATGGCAAAACAAAAAATAGCCTTTGTCTGCAACGATTGCGGTGCTGATTTGTCAAAATGGCAGGGGCAATGCCCAGAGTGTGGTCAATGGAATACCATACAAGAAATAAAGCTTGGTAAGGCTGGGGCAAGCCGGGTGTCATCAACAGCAGGTTATGCTGGTGCGTCTTCAGAGATAACGACCTTAGGCGCTATTAACTTAGAGGATCAGCCTCGCTTTAGTTCCGGAGTGGGTGAATTTGATCGAGTGTTAGGTGGCGGACTGGTTCCTGGCTCTGCTATTTTGGTGGGCGGGCATCCTGGCGCAGGCAAAAGTACTTTGCTGCTTCAGACAATGTGTTACCTATCACACCAAATGGACTCTTTGTACGTTACGGGTGAAGAATCATTGCAGCAAGTTGCCTTAAGAGCGAAACGCTTAGGCTTAGTCGCAGAAAAACTAAAAATGTATTCTGAAACTCGACTAGAAGCTATTGAGCTGATTGTTCAACAAATACGCCCCCGGGTTTTGGTTGTCGATAGTATTCAGGTTATGTCTACAGATTCTATCGAGTCAGCTCCTGGCAGTGTTTCGCAGGTACGTGAATGTGCTGCAAGGTTGACACGTTTAGCGAAACAGACTGGTATGGTGTTGTTCTTAGTCGGGCATGTGACTAAAGAAGGTGCCATTGCTGGGCCGAAAGTACTTGAGCATATGATTGACTGTTCAATTATGCTGGAAGGGGCGTCAGATACCCGATACAGAACCTTGAGAGGAATAAAAAACCGCTTTGGGGCAGTAAATGAACTGGGTGTTTTTGCGATGCTTGAAAAGGGTTTAGTTGAAGTTAAAAACCCTAGTGCAATATTTTTAAGTCGTGGTGATGATCCGATGCCGGGTTCTGTTGTTACCATCCTTTGGGAAGGGACTCGACCTCTACTTGTAGAGCTGCAAGCATTAGTTGATGAGTCACAGGGTAACTATCCTAAGCGGGTTTCGCTTGGCTTAGATCAGAATAGATTATCGATGTTATTAGCGGTTTTGCATCGTCATGGTGGTATACATCTGGGTGATCAGGATGTTTTTGTCAATCTTGTTGGTGGCGTTAAGACCTCTGAAACCAGTACCGATCTCGCAACAATTGCCAGTATTATGTCTAGTCTTCGCTCACGAGCTTTGCCTAATGATACTGTTATATTTGGTGAACTTGGCTTATCAGGAGAGGTGAGACCGGTGCCTAGTGGCCAAGAGAGAATTCAAGAGGCTTTAAAGCATGGATTTAAGCGTGCACTTGTCCCAATTGGGAATAAACCTAGGCAGGTATTAAGTGGTATGGAAGTGGTGTTAATTAAAACGCTGCCAGATTTACTCGACGCCCTGTTTTAATGCTAAATATATTTCATGACCGTCATGCTTAAACCTTAAACTCTTGTTTATGAAGAGGTTAATGCATGAAGCTCTCGTCTAAGCATATCTTCACTACCTAAATTCAGCTCAACTAAACGCTTGAGGTGGGTCATGCTATCAATGTCGATATGTTTACAGCGAAAACCTAAGCCATTTGTATCTTCATGAGAAAAATATAGAGACATAATAATGTGGGTATTGCTGCCAGATAATCGAATAGTTGCTTCGCAGGGCTCTTTTTTCTCCATGGAGAAATGATCTGGCTTCTTGACTAAAATACCTCTTAATGAAATATCAAGGACTTCTGTTGTCCATACCATATCATTTTGATGAAGGGTGCATTCGGCATTAAATAAAATTCGGCTGAAGTACCGCCTTTCATCTTGTTTTTTTTGTTCTTCTGAGTGCGTATCGACGCTCATAATTAAATCCTTTCATGAGGAACTGCGTTTAGCTTAGAAAGTTAATCTTTTTTTTATCGTTATTTAAATACTTTTTAGCCACGTTGAAGAAACAAAATAAAGGCATAGTCAAAATATATGTTGATTATGCCTTTCCTGCAAGGTGCTTGTCTGAATGAGCTATAAATTAAGCAAGTTTCTTATAGTTCATGCGCGTTGGTGCTTTGGCTTGCTCACCTTTGCGTTTTTTGAAGTCTTCTTCATATTCAGTATAGTTACCTTCAAACCAGATAACTTCACTTTCTCCCTCGAAGGCAAGAATATGTGTCGCAATTCTGTCTAGGAACCAGCGATCGTGAGAGATTACGACAGCGCAGCCAGGGAAAGCTAAAATAGCTTCTTCAAGGGCGCGCAAGGTTTCAACGTCAAGATCGTTGGTTGGCTCATCAAGTAGTAAGACGTTTGCGCCTTGTTTTAGGAGCTTGGCCAGATGAAGCCTATTACGTTCACCGCCAGAAAGTTCGTTAACTTTCTTCTGCTGGTCGTTGCCTCTAAAATTAAAGCGGCTGACATATGCGCGAGATGGTGTTTGATAGTTACCAATCTGGATCATGTCATTGCCTTCACTGACTTCTTGCCAAACCGTATTGTTATTATTAAGGTCACGAGTTTGCTCAACAAATGCCAGTTGGACGGTTTTACCTATTTTCACTTCACCTTGATCTACTTTTTCAGCACCAGAAATTAGTTTGAATAAAGTAGACTTACCTGCTCCATTCCCGCCAATAACGCCGACAATACTACCTGCAGGTATCGTAAAATTGAGGTTGTCAAAGAGAAGTTTATCATTATACTTTTTGCTGACGTTCTCAATAGAGATAACGTTATCACCTAAGCGTGGGCCGGGTGGAATATAAATTTCCATGGTTTCGTTACGTTTTTGTGTTTCTTGGGAGTTAAGTTCATCAAAGCGCTGTAAACGAGCCTTGCTCTTGGCATGGCGACCTTTGGGGTTACTTCTCACCCATTCTAATTCAGACTTAATGCTTCGATTACGGGCATCGTCTTGTTTCTGTTCATGCTCTAGGCGCTTTTCTTTATTTTCTAGCCACTGTGAATAATTTCCTTCAAAAGGAATGCCATGGCCACGGTCAAGTTCTAAGATCCAACCAGCGACATTATCAAGAAAATAACGGTCGTGGGTAATCGCTACGACGGTACCAGGATAGTCATGCAGAAAGCGTTCTAACCAAGCGACGCTTTCGGCGTCTAAGTGGTTGGTTGGCTCATCTAATAACAGCATGTCCGGTTTTGAAAGTAACAGCTTGCAGAGTGCAACACGGCGCTTTTCACCGCCAGATAAAGTAGCAACTTTTGCATCCCATGGCGGAAGGCGGAGATCGTCAGCTGCCACCTCTAAGGTTCTTTCTAAGTTATGCCCATCTGCTGTTTCAATGATGGCTTCTAACTTAGCTTGTTCAGAAGCTAAAGCATCAAAGTCAGCATCTGGTTCAGCATACTCGGCATATACTTGATCTAAGCGTGTTAGCGCATTTTTTAATTCACGTAAGCCGTCTTCAACATTAGAACGAACATCAGCATCTTCATCAAGTTCAGGTTCTTGAGCTAAATAACCGACGTTGATGCCCGGCTGTGCTCGAGCCTCACCTGTGTAGTCTTTATCTCCCCCTGCCATAATTCGCAAAAGTGTTGATTTACCTGAGCCATTTAAGCCAAGGACACCTATTTTTGCACCGGGGAAAAATGATAATGATATGTCTTTCAGGATTTCTTTTTTAGGTGGAACAACTTTGCCCACGCGATTCATCGTAAAAACGTATTGAGCCATATTAATTGCCTTTAGGGCCTCTTTTGTTTGTTGAAAATCAATGAGCTGAACTTAGCTAAAATACATCAGGAAGGCAATGCTTTCAGGAAGGCTTTGAAAAAGTATTTTTCTAGAAGCATGGCTAATAAGGTATTAGTCATGCGCCAAGCTTGAAGGAAAAAAGGGGGGCTTTCTACTTAGATAGTTTTCTGGCACCGACTAAGCCAAGTAAACCTAAACTAAAAAGAGCCCAAGGACTTGGTTCAGGCACTTTCTGTGTGATGATGCGAACGTCATCAACCCAATAACGACCGACTGATACTTTATCGACTAGGAGCGTATTAGAACTTTCTAGAGATAAAAAATCGTTAGCTTCGAGTCTGCGAGATATTGAGTTTTCATATTGTGTTGTTGCGTTGCCAAGAACGTAGTCAGACAGATTTAAATATTCACCGCCTAAAATAATGGCGATGATGTTATTTGTAAATTCAAAGCGCTGTTTTTTTACATTTCCGCTACGTTTCTTGACTGGGTCAAAGTGCAATAAATGAGAGCTATATATGCCTTCCTTCAGATAAAGATTGCTGTTTGAGTGATTTAAGCCAGAAAATTGTTGGCCTAAGCTCAAGTTGTTCCCCATAAGATAATCAACCTGAATAGTGTTGCTTTTTATAAGTATATTTTGAGCCTCATCAAACCCTTGGAGTGTATTTGACTCACTTTGACTCCAGCTTAGGTTTAAGCCATCAATAGTGCCCGACGGCGATATTAATGCCGCTTGCGCGTTCATAGATAAATTGATTGAAATAAGAGTAAACAAACCGAGATTGCAAATACGTCGATACATCATGTTTTCCGCGTGTTGAGGCTTTTAATAAGAGCATACTGCTAAAAAATGCAGCCTATATTTAGAGTGTAAACGTGTTTTATCGTACGGCCAATTTTAGAGCTTATGTTTAACAATGGTTGACAGTTTAGAGGAGGGCAGATTAGTTTCTTGATGCAGCCCTAAAGAGTTGTGGTTTATCGAGGTTTATCGATGTTTAAAAGGTCTTACTTGGATTGTATTCTTTCAAGGTTTTTTTTGTGCCCACTGCATGACCAGGGCTTTAAGTTTTTCTGGATCAAAAGGCTTACCAATAAAATCGTTCATTCCTGCTTCTTTACATTCAATTCTGTTTTCTGTCATTGCATCGGCAGTCATGGCGATAATGGGCGTGTCTTTTAGCCAGTCTCCTGCCTTTCCCTCTCGAATTAGGCGTGTTGCTGTGTAGCCATCCATTGTCGGCATTTGGCAGTCCATTAAGATAACGGGTAGAGAGTTTTGAGAAGGTAATGCTTTAAGCTTCTCCAGAATATCTTCACCATTTACCGCGGTATCAATGGTTACCGGAAGGTCGTTAAGTATGCCTTTCCCAACAATTAGGTTAATTTCATTGTCATCAACAACAAAAACTAATTGTTCTATTTTTTCAGTATTATTTTCTAAGAGAGGGTTTGATAGTGCTTCACTTTCGTTGTTTAAGCTTGCTTTAGTTGTGTCACTTATAGGAGTGTCTGAACCCATAGAGCTGCAGTCTTGTTCTTGTTTAATCAATGTGCCATCAGGGTGAGTGATGACCGACTCTAATTCAGAAGGTAGGATAGGTTTAGTGATGAAGTTGCCCTCGAGTTTGAACTCGCTTGCTCGGCGCATGCTAGTTAAATAGATAACACGAACACCCTGTTTTTTAAGTTGTTGATCAAGATCCTGGTTAAACAGAGGGTAGTCGATTATGGCTAAACTAAGTTTGTTTTCTTGTATTTGCTCATAAAAGTGATCGATGTTTTGTATTAAGAAACACTTTGCTTTCCATGTATGAAGTTGATTACGAAGTACTCTTCTGATTTGATCGTGTTCGACAAATATGGCAATTGAATGTTCTTCGAAATTGACTGGTTTATTGTACTCATCGGATAGCCTGGTTTGAATTATCTCCGATTGGATAATTGCTTTAAAAGTTGAACCTTCTCCAATAAGGCTATTAAGTGAAAGTGCTCCATTCATCATTTCACATAGTTGTTTAGAAATAGATAGCCCTAAACCTGTCCCACCATATTTATTCGCAATGCCCGCACTGGCCTGAATAAAAGGTTGGAACAGTTTTTGTTGCTGGTCTGGTGGAATGCCGACGCCAGTATCATTTACTTGAAACTCACAGATCACCTTGTCTTTATTTTCTTGGGAAACATACGTTGATGCAGTGAGGATGACCTCACCTTCGCTAGTGAACTTAATGGCATTGCTTAATAAGTTGGTGAGGATTTGTTTTATCCTGTGTTCATCTAGCAGTATCCAGTTCACTTCAATGCGCGATGCGTCCAAAATGAGTTCGATATTTTTTTCTTTTACAAGGAATGAAATTGATGTGATAACTAGCTCGAGTAATAGCCTAACATTGAAGGGCTTAGGGCTTAATTGTAATTTTCCAGATTCAATTTTTGAAAAGTCTAGTAAGTCATTAATAAGAATATTTAAAGTGTGGGCGCTTTCCTGTGCCATCCTCAGATAATCATCTCGCTTTTTCTGATTTTTTTTATCTCGTGCAAGTGTTAATAGGCCACTTACTCCATTTAAGGGGGTGCGTATTTCATGGCTGATATTGGCGACGAACATGCTTTTTATTTGGTTTGCTTTAAGTGCTTTTTGTTTTTCTGCTTCAAGTTCTTTTGTGCGAGTTTTTACTTTATCGTCTAAAGCGGTATTCAAGGATTCCAGTTTCAGTTGACTTGCTTTTTGATGCGTAATATCACGGATAATTAAGGCGATGGATTTGTTGTCTTCATCTTTTGTGTCAATAGCGCCGAATGTGAGCAGAAGCGTGCGGTTAACTGAGTGTGAACTTTTGGGGGTAACTTCAATACGCTCATTGATATTGTTATCAATAATTTTTTCTAAAAATGAGAGGTTAAATTTTTGATTGTTTCCCTTTTCTATTAGGTCTAAAAAGTTTTGACCTATTGCTTCAGTATTATTAAGTCCAAATAATATAGTCGCAGCTTGGTTCCAACTTAATATTTCACCTTGTCTGCTAATGCTAAGTATAGCGTCTGACGAATTAGAAATGATGGCTTTGAAGTGTGATTGATTCAGGTAGAGTATTTCAAGTTGCTTTATATGCCTCAGAAAGAAAAATACAATAAACATAACGAGTATGGCAAAGACAATTAGAGGTATGAGTAACTCACTTCTTTTTGCTAGAATTTCTTGATCTATTTTGTCTGTAGCAAGGCCTGTTAATAAATAATATTGTTTACCTATCATGCTATTTGGAAGACTTATTTTTTGTGCAGAGAATAAATAATTTTTACCCATAAAGGTTGTTTGAAAATTATCACTTTCTTTGAGAGGTGTTGAATTACTCGTGTGGGTAAACCAATTCATATTTTCGTGAGCTAAGTCTTTTCCAAATAATAAAGACGAGTTGGGCGATGCGACATAATAACCATTTGTATCAACTAGGTAATTATCTAAAGGAAGCATTGCAGTCAGCTTGTTAGCGTTTAGCTTTTTAAGATATTCACTCGCATCAATATTTAAAACTAATAAGCCAATAATAGAACCATCTTCGCTTCTAAGGTTTGTGATGATGCGATAGGTTGGCCAAATAGGAAGTTCAACTTTGCCATGCTCATAGTTCGGTGAAATTTGTGAAACATAAACTTCTTTGTCTGAAAGCTTCATTCCTGTCTTAAAGTAATCTCTATCTTCTTTTGATTGCAATAAATTAGAAGGCGTAATAATGAGGCCGTTATTGTTTCGCTCAACTCGAATATACTCAGACCCATCGTTTAATATTAATCGGGCTTGCCTAATATCTTTTTCTTGGCCTAAAAGCGCCATAAAAACATATGTTATTTGTTTTTTTATATTGGAGGCGTCGTGGGCAGAGCTTTCTGGCGCTAATGCGGGTGGGTTATGAATAAAGTCTTGAATATAAGGAAGCTTGCTAAGTAGTTGAATGCTCTTTGTGTTGGCTAAAATATTTGCAGATAAATCTTCAGCTTTTACTTTACTTGACTCGTTTATGATTTGACTGAATTGCTGGTAAGTGAGTTGCTTACGCTTATTTTCATATAGATAGAGCGAGGCGGTAAAGATTAAGACAATAACGACCAGCAGGGAAAATAGCTTTTTTTGATGTTTATTATCTTTAACAGAAGTAGGCAAGGTAAACATTGAGCATCCATTTATGTTCCGTAAGGAGCAGAGCTTTAGACTGATTTTAATCGTATTCTAAGGTTTGTTTTTAGACATCCTTAATACTAGTACTATGCTAAAGAGTAGCAAGCTATAATAAAATAATTTTAGCTTGAATGGGGTTTTTTCAGGAGAAGTCTGCTTTGGTTCGTTTATTAATTGAAAATGAGAGTTTATTTCGAACTCGGCTGATTATTTTAGTAGGATTACTCAGTATTTTAGGTCTATTTTGTGCCTCTTTTTTTGAGAAAAAATTGATTGCTGATAATAATTCTCTTTTAGTAGAAGAGATTCAGCTATCGCTATCTGATGTGACCCGAGATATTTACCAATCATTAGATATATATTCGCTCGAACTAAAAAGCATGAGAGCTTTTATTTATACTGTAGGTCTCGATCAGTTCTCTTATTCTCATTTCTATCGGTATGCCCAAGACAGCAATTTTGAAGAGAATTATCCCGGCGCCAGAGGTTTTGGGTTTATTAGGCTTGTAGAAATAGAAGATGAGCCTCGATACTTGGAGCAAATCTCTAGTGAGAGGTCTGAGGACTTCCAAATTAAGGCTATATCAGAAAATCCAAATAGCCGTTTTGTGATTGAGTATATCGAGCCAGAATATCTAAACGAACAAGCAGTTGGTTTAGATATTGGTTCTGAAAGTTTTCGTCGAAGTGCGGCTTTAGCCGCAGCGCATCAAAATGAGGTCACGCTAACAGGTCCAATTACCTTGGTGCAGGCTAATGCCAAAGCCAAGCATGGCTTTCTTCTTTTGTACCCGGTTTATTCAAAGCTAATTAGTCCGGGTGTGGACGGCAGCCCTAAGGTATTCGGGTGGGTTTACGCGCCTCTATTAATCGATGAAATACTTGCGGCCATTCAGCAGAAGGAAACTGGCTTAAATTTAAATATATCTGATATTTCTGCTAAGAGTGAAGTTGCTTTTTTTAAGGGTGGGGGAGGGGCCAATAGCGAAAATATCAAACAGCAGAGTGTATCATTCGATATGGAGTTATTTGGTCGAACTTGGCGAATCAATGCATATCCGTCAGGAGAGTTTGTAAATCAGCTAGACCTTCCTTCCCCCTCAAAGTTGTATTTTGAGGTTTTGGCAGTATTTCTTGCAGTATTACTATTTGCTATTAATGGCTTATATCATATTAGTCGGCGTCTTCAGCAAAACCGGCAAAAATATGAATTGGCTGCGGTAATTGAAAATGGCACTGAGGGTACAATAGGCTTAGATGAAAGCTTCAGAATTAAGTATTGGAATGATGCGGCAAAAAGCATTTTTGGTTTTGATGATTCGGCTCTTAAGCGGCCATTTCTAGAGTGGCTTGAAGTAGCCTATAGCGCAGATTATTTAATCGACCTTTTTAAACGTGTTTCCAAAGGAACCGCAATTAAAAGTCTTGAGCTAAGAATGGTTTCTGATGACTCGAGTGAGGAAAAGTATCTTCATTTGAACTTACAGCCTATCTTGCAAAGAGATAGGTTTTTAGGTGTTAACGTCGGTGTAGTTGATCTGACTAGTTTAAGAGCGCTGCAGAATCAGTTAGAAGAAAAGAACCGTCTACTTAGTGTAAAAGTTAGTCGACAGGACGATGAATTAAAAGTAACGACGAGCTTGCATGAAAGCTTACTGCAAGGCGCTGACTTTTTAATTATTACCACAGACCTAAGCGGCGTCATTACTTCTGTAAACCGCAAGCTTGAAGAACTTTTAGAATATAGTCATGAGGCTATTTTGGGTCAGAAGATTGATAGCCTCTTTCATAAAAAATGCCTCTCTAGTTTAAGTGCGACAGTCCTATCAAAATATAAATATTACACCAAGGATCATTTTGACGCTTTAATTTATCCGCTTAAACATCAAGCAAGAATAGAGGGTGAGTTTAATTTTCAGCATAAAAATGGGGACCCTGTTGAGTTGCAGTTAATTATTTCAACTATTAAGAGTGTAGAAAATGATGCTTTTGGTTACCTATTTATAGCCGACGATATTCGTGATCAAAAAGCACTTCGCTTTGATTTAGAGTTAATTCGTTCAGGTATTCAAAATTCAGAAGACATTCTTCTCTGGCTTGATGCTTCGGGTACTGTTTGTAATAGCAATCCTTTTGCATGGTCTATTTTAGGCTTTTCTGAACATGAAATGAAACGGCTTAAGGTTAGTGATTTGATTTCATTTGATTTTGGCCAAACATGGAGTGATTTTTTTGCTGGTTTGCAAGAAAGTGGCACGATTACAAAAGATGAAAGCTTTTTGACGCGACAAGGCAGTGTCATCCCATGCTTAGTGACGATGACCCAGTTAGTTGTAAATGGAGAGTTGTTTGTTTTTTTAGCGGCAAAAGATATCAGTGAGCGTTTAGTTAAAGAGCAGGCCTTAGAGGATGCGCTTGATTTAGCGGCTCAAGCGAATCAAGCGAAAGACCAATTTCTTGCTAATATGGGGCATGAATTAAGAACGCCTTTAAGCGAAGTGCTCGGAAGCCTACAGTTACTAGAGTTGACCGATTTATCATTGGTTCAAATGGAGTACTTATCTCAAGCAAAAGTCTCAGTCAGGTTATTGACTCAATCTATTGATGATGTGCTGGATTGTGGCGAAATTATTAGAAACAAGTTAGCGCTGAATATTAAAGATGTGAACTTTCTAGACCTTTTGAGCTCAGTTGGCCAAGCTCTAGCATTGCTTGCAGAAGACAAAAATATAGAGGTGCACTTCGATTTGGATGAGGGCCTTCCAACTTTAATCAAGGCTGATCCTCATCGGCTTTATCAATTGCTTATGTGTTTGATGACGAATGCAATTAAGTTTACACATGAAGGAGATGTCGTTTTAAAGTGCGAGCGTGTTAGAACACTAGAAAATGAATATGAATTATCTTTTCAAGTTATTGATTCAGGGATTGGAATTAACGAAGAAGAGCAAAAGGCGATGTTTGACTTCTTTTCTCAGGCTGAAATGGGAACAGATAGAAGTTTCGGCGGGCTTGGTTTGGGTCTGACGATTAGTAAAAATATTGTAGAGCTGATGTCTGGTGAGATAAGTTGCCTAAGCGAGGCCGGAAAAGGAACGACATTTACCTTTAATGTATTGGTAGGGAAATCTGAGTTAGATGAAACTGGACATGTTTTCTCTCAAGATATACCGATGCTTAAAGTGCTCGTAGTGGATGATAATAAAATTTCTTTATCTGTCATCTCTCAGCTCATAAGTCAGCTGGGGTGGCAGGTTGAAACGGCTCATGGAGCAGCGGAGGCAACTCGTTCACTGCAGGTTGCGTATGATGCCGACCAGAGCTTTGATTTGGCTTTGATAGATTGGAATATGCCTGAAAAGTCAGGCCTAGATTTAGTAAAAGATATTCGTAAGCAGTTTTCACTTAACGATATGCCTATTCTGGTAATGGTTACAGCTTATTCGCGTAAAATGCTGACTAAATTGGATAATCGGGATGTTGAGCATTTACTCAGTGCCTTTCTGACGAAACCTGTTACAAGGAACATGTTGCTAGATCTAGTTAGCAGCATACTCGGCCCAAATAACGGGGAGTTTGTAACGGCAGACCTTAGCCGACAAAAGCTTCATGGTATGAATATACTTCTTGTTGAGGATAATGAAACTAACCAGTTTATAGCTAAAAACCTTTTGCAGAGTCAAGGGGCTACGGTCGCAGTTGCAGCAGAAGGGGAAGAGGCATGGTCTATACTAAATACACAAACAGGAAAATTTGATATTGTTTTGATGGATATACAAATGCCCGGTTGGGATGGTTATAGAGCGACAAAGAAAATCCGTTCTGATGAGCGATTTACGAATTTACCGATATTGGCGATGACAGCGAATGTCTTGTCTTCTGATAAGAAAAAATGTATTGAAGCGGGGATGAATGG
>CAXBKC010000053.1:0-13647 GCA_963975615.1 uncultured Oleiphilus sp. | reverse complement strand
TCAATGGGAAGTCTATTTATTGTCGCAAAATATTTAGGTGCAGCGTATCTGTTATGGTTTGGCTTTATGTTGTTAAAGGCAAAGAATCCGACTGTAAAACCCGCCATAAAGCTTATGAAAAAAGGTAATTTCATTGTCAGTTTTCTTGCAGGTTTTACTTTAACTCTTGGAGATATCAAGGCCATATTATTCTATGCTAGTTTCTTGCCGATATTTATTGATATAAGCGCGCTCCAAACACTCGATGTCTTAATTGTTGCGCTTATCACAATATTAAGTGTGGGGGGTGTAAAGATAGGGTATGCAATCTTGGCTAAAAGCATTTCTACATCGCTTATAGATTATAAGTATAAAAAAATGGCCAATAACTTTGCGGGTGGTTTTATGCTTGGGGCAGGCAGTTACATTATTGCCAAAGCCTAAGTAGCTAAAGCAAGCTGCCGATGGTAGCTTCAGTGACAAGCGTTTTGTGTATAAAGAGAATCGAGATATGGAATTTCAAACTATCCCAATTTTACGGATATTTGATGAGATAAAGGCTAAAGAATTCTATTTAGAGTTTCTGGGTATGACTTTGGACTGGGAGCATCGTTTTGAAAAGGATTTTCCTATTTATATGCAGGTTTCTAAAGGAAATTTAGTTTTTCATCTCAGTGAACATTCTGGAGATTGCACACCAGGAAGCAAGGTGTTTGTGAATGTTAGCGACTTGGATGCTTTATTCAATGACATTACATCTCGCGAGTATAAATATAATAAACCTGTGATAGAGCAAGCTCCCTGGGGTAACCGTACGTTTACTGTTACCGATCCATTTTCTAATAAAGTGCTTTTTAACGAACAATCAAGGCAATAACGAGTGCAGTAAAACGCTATATAGAAACTAAATGGAATCTTAATATAGGGCTAGGTCATGGAAAGTAATTTAATATTTTATCCTGTCGTTGCACAAATCATTCTCACATTTGGAATGTTTATAAAACTTGCAATAGTAAAAAGTCGTGCACTTGCGAATAATGAAGTTGATCTAGATCGCAGGGCTCTACACAGTGATGCTTGGCCAGATTCAGTCTTAAAAATAACAAATAATCTTAATAATCAGTTTGAAACACCGGTTCTATTTTATGCGCTTTGTTTCATGTTGTGGGCATTGAATTCCGTTACTTTTATATCGTTTACCGTAGCTTGGTTATTTGTGCTTTTACGTGTTATTCATATATACGTACATGCTGGGTCGAATTTCGTTCCTGTGCGTAAAAAAGTATTTATGGCGTCCAGTATATTGTTAATGCTTCTATGTGTTTTGGTCGTTAATGGCTTAGTTATGGCTAATTGAAAAGCATATCCCAATCATGGATCGTTGAAGGTGCAAAACACTGAATCTTCAATCTGTCCCTTTAGTCAATTCACTTGCTACAAAAGTCTGCTTCTGAGACAAGTAAAACCTACCAATTTAGCTATCATGCTATCACTCATAAAAAGAAAAATATGATTGTCACGAATAATATATCTAAACACTTCGGCTCTTTTCAGGCTTTATCTAGCGTATCTTTTGACATTAAGCAGGGTGAAATTGTCGGCTTCTTGGGTAAAAACGGGGCGGGGAAAACCACATTAATGCGGATCTTAACGTCTTATTTGCCTGCTTCTTCCGGAACGGTTTTAATTGACGGTTATGATGTCGCTAAAGATTCATTAATTACTCGCCAAAAAATCGGTTACTTACCTGAAACACCACCTCTCTATCTTAATATGACGGTGAAGGATTACTTAAAATTCGCTGCTGAAATTAAGGGTATTCCTGCCAATAACAGACGTAGGCAATTTGATAGCGCTATGGCGGAATGTCAACTCGAAGAGGTGGCGAGTAAAACCATTGCTACCTTATCGAAAGGCTATAAGCAAAGAGTGGGTATCGCGCAGGCTATTATTCATGAGCCAAAACTACTTATTCTTGATGAGCCGACCAGCGGTTTGGACCCGATTCAAAACCTCCAAATTCGTAATCTGATCAAAAATTTAAAAGACCAGCGTACCGTTATTATCAGTACGCATATTCTGTCTGAGATTGAACATGTCGCCCAACGAGTCTTAATGATTAAGTCAGGTGAAATTATTATTGATGAAGCTTTAGATTCATTAATGAAATCTCACTCTATTGATAATGGCAGCGCTCAGAGTAGGCCAATGAGTTTAGAAGAAATTTTTATTCACCATCATAGTGAAAACAAAGATGATCCAAAACTTGGCCATATCAACTCAAGGTTGGTGAATGATCATGGATAAGGTTTACTTCATAGCTAAGAAAGAATTGCTGGGTTATTTCAAATCGCCTGTTGCCTACATCACTCTGGTATTGTCGATCAGTATCTTTAACGTATTCTTTTTTCTTATCATTGATCAGAACCGGGAAGTGACTCTGAGTGATGTTTTTCATGTAATGGAATTTATGTTTCTGTTTTTAGTTCCGATCATGACAATGCGGCTTTTTTCGGAAGAGAAGGCTAATGGGACCATGGAGTTTTTGATGACAGCGCCGGTAACGAACACGGCAATCGTGCTGGGTAAGTATCTTGGCGTTTTGGTCTTCTTCAGTCTCCTCATTTGTCTTACGTTAATTTACTTTGCCGTTATTGAGTACTTTGGTTCGCCGGATCGCATGACTATCGCGAGTGGCTACATCGGTGTTTGGCTTGAGGGTGCGTTTTTTATTGCGGTTGGGATGATGGCCTCGTCATGGACGCGCAATCAAATTGTCGCAGCGATGACTTCTTATGTCATTTTGTTCCTTCTTTACTTTATGATCAATTTTACCAAGTACTTTAGTGGGCCGGCTGAAACCGTCATTCACTATCTGAGCACCTTGGTACATTTAGAGCATTTCATCGTCGGGGTAATTACGCCCGGCGACGTAATTTACTATTTGAGTGGTATCTTTATTTGTCTGCTGCTCACACGCATTAGTATCGAAAACAGGTTGTTCCAATGAAGCATACTATTTTGTTTGTCTTGGGTTTTGTGTGCTTATCTTGGGGTGGTGCTTCTCTATATATTGAGCAAAGTGCAGACTTTGTCTCGGTCTTACTAATTGTTTTGGGTTTACTTGGCCTAGGTTTTAGCTTTAAAAGAAGTGGCCAATCCGGAGCTTCCAGACAATCCCTGACAAAGCAGTGGAAAAAACGAGGAGTCATGGTCGGGTTAGTTATTCTAGGGGCTACTTTTACGGTAGCTGTTAATTACCTGGCATTCTCATTGCCCCATCGCTGGGATGTGACACAAGCTAATCAGCATACTTTGCAAAACAGTACGGTTGAATATATGAGCCGCTTATCGAGTGAAGTCACGCTCACGGCATTCTATGTTGGTTTACCGCCTAAATACTTGGTCGATCAGTTGAATGAATATAAGCGTGTAGCTAATGGGAAGATCATCACTGAAATTATTGATCCGATAGCGCAAATTGGTTATGCAGCTCAATTCGGAAACACTATTAGTGGGAAAGAACGAAAGCTGATTGTGCGTTCAGGTGCTGAGCGTCGAGATATCGATTTCACCAAAGAGCCTTTGACAGAAGAGCAGATCAGTAATGCAATAGTTCGGGTGACCCGCGATAAACGACAGGTTTATTTTCTCACGGGACATGAAGAATATGATATGTCGAGCGATGATAATCAGGGCTTGAGCCATTTTGCCAAGTTGTTGGAAGATAATAATATTCTTAGCCAGCCTCTGATGCTGGGGATTGAAGGTGCTATTCCAGACGATTGTGATATTTTAATTATTGCTGGCCCACGCAATGAATTAACCGAACAAGAAAACAACTTAATCAATGCTTACTTAGAGCAGGGTGGTGATGCTTTATTCCTTATCGAGCATGCTGTTGTGGGTGCTTCAGGTAGTGAATTAACAGAAAAAGAACTGCGTTCAAACCCCACATTAAACCAGCTTCTAAACCCTTGGGGGCTTCATATCGAAAATGATATTGTGGTCGACTTAAGTAATCATATTCAATCTGATGTTGGTAGCCCAGCGACAAAAAACTATCTCGCTCATAAAGCCCTGACTGAAGGCTTGGACTATACCTTTTATGTTCGGCCTCGCTCTATTTCGGTATTAGAAAACCGTCGGCCAAGTATTAAGCTCGCGCCTATTGTACTAACTGCCACCAAGGATAATAGCTGGGGCGAGACTAATCGCTTTCAAGAAATACGCTTTGATAAGGGCATAGATAAGCCTGGGCCTGTGCCGATTTCATTTGTCGTCTTTGATGAAAGAAAGGGAGAGATAGATGATGAAAACCTATCCGATACTCGGATTATCGTTTTCACCGATGCCGACTTCCTAAGCAATGCTTATATTAAACAATATAGTAATGCACAGTTGGGTTTGAATATTATCAATTGGTTATCCGAAATGGATTATCAAGTGATTGTTGGGCAAAAAGACGTGGCGGTTGAACGCTTAGATTTAACAAGCAAGCAGCTACGCATGGTAGTGGTGATACTTTTTCTTATCCCAATGTTTATTGCTTTATGTGGTATTGGTGTTTGGAGACGACAATTATAGCGGCGCTAATGCTTAGTTTTAACGATTGAGATGGTCTGATCTTTAGCTGATCTTCTTAGCACCATCTCAATGTTTATTTAGTCTCTATAGTTTAACGATTAACTTGCCTTTGTTGTCACCAGTAAAGAATAAATTTAAGCCTTCAATTGCAGACTCTAAGCCCTCAAGAATATGAGAGCGATGTTTAATTTTTCCTGACATTACGTAAGGTGTTAGCTTAGCTAGAAGACTAGGTACTTCACCAAAGTGATCTGGCATCGTGAAGCCCTGAATCGTTAGACGTTTCTTAATGACATTTAACCAGCTTGGGCCCGGGTTAGGTACTTCTTTGCTATAGTCGGCAATCATACCGCATACCACAACACGGCCATGGGCATTCATGCGTTCAAATATCAGGTTTTGTATCGGGCCACCAGTATTTTCAAAGTACAAGTCGATGCCCTTAGGAGCAAGTTTTTCTAACTGTCCATCCAAGTCAGCAGACTTATAATTGATCGCGCCATCAAAGCCTAATTCGTTGACAATCCAGTCCGCTTTTTCATCACTACCCACTACACCAATAACCGTTAAGCCTTCAGCTTTAGCAAGCTGACCAACCAACGATCCTACCGAACCTGCTGCGCCGGTTACGATGATAGTTTCGCCTTTTTTAGGCTTCCCTACATTGAAAAGACCTTGAGTGGCGGTCAAGCCAGGTAATGCAAATATCGATAGCACAGCTTCATCTGGTAATGGTGCTTGTACCTTGTTGATACCGTCGCCATTGCTCAGTGCATACTCTTGCCAACCCATCATGCCCATTACGCGCTCACCTACCTTAAAATCAGGGTGGTTGCTTTCGACTATTTCTCCAACGCCAGAGCTACGCATGACTGAGCCTAATTCAACAGGAGGAATGTAGCTTTCGGTATCAGGGCTCATCCAGCCAAACATAGCTGGGTCTAGGGACATGTGATTTTGCTTTATTAAAAATTCACCCGGGGCTGCTTTCGGTATCTCTTTTTGCACCACTTCGAAGAGATCAGCACTGATCGGACCTGCTTGAGGGCGCTTAATAAGATTAATAGCTGTATACGTAGTCATAGGTTTACCCTTTTGATTGATGCGGTTTAAATGTGTTCCTGACGAGGCCTATTGTTGCTTTTATTTTATGTGAGATATAAGGCTATAGTTGCTGGTTTTTATGCTTGAAAAGAAGCTATAGAAATATATAGGGAAACATGGACTAATTAAAGGTATTGAAATACTTAGTCATGTTTTGACGGTGTTACTTTATCATTATCAAGAAGAGTTTTGGGTCTTGTGATTAACTTTATTCTGAATTATTTAAACTAGGGTTTTGTGTGCCGAATAATTTTAGCCACCAGACTTCTTGACGATATAGGACTTTGCCTTTAACAGTGTTATTAGTAGATCTCTATGGTCACCTTGAATTTCAATATTGCCGTCTTTAACAGAACCACCAACGCCACACTTTTGCTTTAGTTCTTTTGCGAGTACTTTTAGGTCGTCAGCTTTTAAGGGTAAACCTTTTATCAGACTGACGCCTTTTCCTTTTCTACCTTTAGTATCTAAGCTGACTCTTACAATGCCATCGCCTTGCGGGAGCATTTCTTCGCTGCAGGTACAGTCTGCAATTGCATTCTCGCATTCAGAGCATGTTTTACCTATCTCTGTAGAGTAAACTAGACGGCTGTTTTTGTTTGACTTTAAAGACATCGAAACCTCAACTAATATTTTTATTTAAGACAGCGCTTGTATCATTTAGGTACACTTTCTTTAGTCTTGTATACCAAGCGAAAGCGCCTAAGCCAACAAAAATATTGGCTAAAGCTGCTGCTAAATAAATACCTGAAACATCCATAAATTCTAAAAGAATAAATATAAAAGGGATGTAAAAACCAATTAGGCGAAGAAAGGACATCACTAAAGAAGGAAGCGGCGTACCCATGCCATTCGCTGCTGATGATGTAACCATGATCGTGCCTAAGAATAAGTAACTAAAGGGTAATATCATTAAATAGTGGGAAGCTGATTTTATCACTACAGGGTCATCAGAAAACAGGCCCGTTAAATTATCTGCGAATAACCATAGTAGCGTAGTGGTAATTAAGCCCCAGTAAAGAATGAATTTTAAACTAATATCAATACCAGAAAAAACTCGCGAGTAGTTCTTAGCACCCCAGTTTTGCCCTACAAATGGACCCATGATCGAGGATAAGCCCATAATAACCACTAGAAATAAAGACTCAATTCTAGACGCGACACCAAAGCCTGCAACCGCTTCTGGGCTGTATTTTGCGACAAACCAAGTGGTAATGGCGACAGATAAGGGGGCGATTAGGTTTGTTCCAGTAGCCGGTAGGGCAATCCTTAAGATGGCGCGCCAGCTTTCGAAGAATCGAGAATAACAAGCACTCATATTAATGAAATCGAATTTATTGATTAGTAAATATAAACTCATCGCTAAGGCGATGGCATAAGATATAACGGTCGCAATTGCAGCACCAGCTAGACCTAATTCAGGGAAGCCTAAGAGACCAAAAATTAATAAAGGATCTAATATTAGATTCACAATAGCGACGCTTAACATCACTAAGCTTGGCAGTTTGGTGTTGCCCGCCGCTCGAATGGCTGAGTTGCCAACCATTGGAATAACAACCACAAAACTGCCTAAAAACCAAATATCCATAAACTCATGAATGCTTGGCATTAGATATAAAGGTGCGCCCAATTTAGTGAATATTTCATCCATCCAAATATAGCCTGAAAGCGCAAAAAATACTGCGATCACTAATGCGATAATTAACGCGTTGGTGGTATAGGCTTGAACAAGTATGTGTTGTTTGGCGCCAATAGCGCGCGAAATAACTGAAGATGCACCAATGCCTATTCCAAATGCCAAGCTGAGTAATACGGCCACCACAGGCATGGTGAAACTCATTGCAGTAAGTGGTTCGGTACCAAGTTGCGCGATATAAAAAGTATCTACAATGTTCATAGACATGATAGATAAAATCCCGCCGATCATGGGGAGTGTCATGTTAAAAAGTTGGCGGGGAATGTTGCCAGAAGTCAGGGCTGTATTTTTCAAAACAATGTATCTTTAATGTGAGTTCTTTGTACGACGGCTAGGCTTTTATATATCGTCTAAGCCACGATTAGTATTCCGTATAAAGGTCTCAATGTATGAGTAAACCCTAGTTTAGAGTTAAATGTCTTAGTTATGCTACTTACTTTTTACTGCTGCTAGATTTGTTTTTTGGATCAGAGTCTGTTTCAGTTGTCTTGCTGCTATCATCCTCTGTATCTAGTTTATCTGTTTGTTCTTTTCGAACTCTAGATTTGGTCTGCGATATTTTACTTTTTAATGCTTCAAGTTGTTGCTCTTGAACTTCTAACATACTTTGTAGGGAATCTTCCTGTTCACCAATAAAATGAAGCGATAAATTAAAGGCTTGTTTGGTGAATTCAAGGACTCTGCTAAAGCCTTCATCTGATAACTCTCTAGCCTTGTCTTGAGATCTATAAATATTAATAAACTGTCTTTCTCGTTCATAATGTAGAGGTAGTTTTCCGACACCCCAGTCGTTAAGAATACGCCATGTCTCAGGTGAGTAAGTGCGGCTATATTTTAATATAAAAGGTATAGGGTCATTTCGTGCTAATAGAGCTGCTAGGCGGAGAATTAGTTCAAAAGACAATGTTGCAGTGCCATTTTCAACAGCTTCAATAATAGATTTATCTTTAATATTAATCGCTTCACTTAATTCTGTGGCCGTTAAGCCGGCAACTTCCCGTAAATCTTTTAGCGATTGGCCAGCATTAATCATCAGTTTGAGTTGATCTTGAGACTGGATTATCGCTTTACCTACCTTATACGATGTGCCACCTGTTTTTTTTGCAAATTTAAAGGCACTTGAGGTTGCATCGCTGACACGATCTAAGAAACTGATCAGATTATCTTCTACTGATTTTTTATCTAAAGTGTTTATTTCTGGTTTGTTCTTTTCATCTGTCTTTTTTTTGGCTTGGGTGCTTTTTTTAGATGGTGAGGATTTAGGTGATTGGCTGCTCATTAGAGAGGCTCCATCCAAGTTGAATCATTGATCTTAACTATAAGCTAATTTTGATGCATTGCTAGATGCTGTAATTAACCAAGAAGCTAGCAATACATTCTTAAAGTTTAAGGTGTAATTTTCTCTGTCTCGAAGGGCGCTTACTTAAGCTTGAATGCAACCACTCGTCATTTCCGCGCAGGCGGGAATCCATTGTTTTTCATGAACCTCAACACCTTGGATCCCCACCTGCGCGGGGAAGGCGGCCTAAGTAAGTGCCATTCGTCATTGCCTATTGCTGTATTACTGAAGTGTAGTTGCTGTTAATACCGTTTTTTGGGTAATTAGATCAAGCAGTACTTCAGCGCTTTCTTCAACGACAAAGTCTGGTTCTTTTGCTTTATTGTAATTGTCTAAAGCTTCTTTTTCTTCAAAGTTTTTCCAGTCTTCCAAGGTATCGAATGTCTTTAGATTTTTTAAAGCACGACGTTTATTAACAAGCGATAAGCGTGTCTTATCAAGTGCTGCATCTTCAGTTTTTCTTAATGCTTCATTAAGAGTGAATTGCTTTTTATCGCGTTGAGAGTTTAAGAATTCAATTTCTTCAAGTAGCAATTTGTACTCTTCATTTTGATTCATGCGTTCTTGATGTTTATTCATGAGCGCTTCTGAGTAGTTTTGAGAAATATTGAAATATTGATGCTCAACGGCATCGATAGAATCCCATTTTAAAGCATGTTCTAGTGCATCTTCGCCAACCTGAGCTTTATCGTAGGTGTCTGGTAAGATCACATCTGGTACGACGCCTTTGTGTTGAGTGCTTGCGCCAGAGATACGATAAAACTTAGCTTGTGTTATTTTTAACTGACCATGGTTCAGCGGGCGCACAGATTGAACTGTACCTTTTCCAAAAGTAGGGGAGCCCATAATAAGGCCGCGACCATAATCTTGTATTGCTCCAGCAAAGATCTCAGAAGCCGATGCACTTAGTCGATCAACAAGTACAATAAGTGGGCCGCCGTATACAAGTTCTGGATCCGGATCTTCAAGTACTTCAACTCGATTAGAGGCGCTTCTTATCTGAACTGTCGGGCCTTGGTCTATAAATAAGCCGGTTAGTTGATTGGCTTCATCTAGAGAGCCGCCACCATTACCACGTAAATCGATAACTAAACCATCCAGGGGTTTTTCCTGCTGAAGGTCACTCAATAATTTAATCACATCTCTAGTCGTACTTTTGTAATTGGGATCGCCTTCTTGCATGGCTTTAAAGTCTGCATAGAAAGTCGGTATGGTAATTACACCTATATGATTAGATTTACCATCTCGGTCAATATCCAGTGTTGTGCTGCTGGCAGCTTGTTCTTCTAGCTTGACCTTATCGCGAGTAATTTTGATAACTTCGGTTTTTGTTTCAGTCTGGCTTTCACTAGGAATAACTTTCAGGCGAACGATGGAGTGTTTAGGGCCACGGATTAGGTCTACCACTTCATCTAAGCGCCATCCAATCACATCTATCATCTCACCATCTTCATCTTGAGCCACACCAACAATACGATCAGCTGTACCAAGTTGGCCTTGCTTATGAGCCGGACCACCAGGTACGAGTCTAACAACTTTGGTGAACTCATTGTCTGCTTGCAATACAGCACCGATGCCTTCGAGTGATAGGCTCATATTAATGTTGAAGTTCTCTGATGAGCGAGGTGAAAAATAGGTTGTGTGAGGGTCATAGACAGCCGTAAAAGAGTTCATATAAGTAGAGAAAGCATCTTCACTTCTAGCTTGTAAGGTTCTTTTAAGTTGGTTTTTATAGCGTTTAACTAGTGTTTCTTTTGCTTCTTCGATAGATGAACCATCGAGCTTCATGGCTAACACAGCGCTTTTAATTCTTCTTCTCCATACATCGTCTAGCGCTTCTACTGATTTTTCCCACGATAGCTTACTTCTATCCACTTCAATGAATTCATCTTTCTTAAAATTGATATTTGTTATCTTCTTGTCAATAAAACTGATTTGTTTTTCTAAACGTTCGATGACACGAGTTTGGTAGCGATTAAAAATTTTAAAGGCTGGAGATAACTGACCCGTTTTAATGGCGCTGTCTAATTTGAAGCGGTAAGTTTCAAACTCATTAATATCTGATTGAAGAAAATATAAACGGGAAGGATCAAGTGCCGATAGATAGTGTTCGTAGATCTTTTCAGATAACTCTTTATTAATGGGCTGCTTTCTATAGTGACTTAATGAAAGGTTTCTGGCTACATGCAGACTGGATTCTATCTGACTTCTATCCGGAACGAGATGTGTCGCTAAATATTTATCAGAATGTTCTACTGCTGAAGGTGTTGATGTGACCGATGGTGCTGGCGCTGAGTAAGAGTTAAAGCTAAGGATCAGCGTCAGAAAACTAATAAATATCGTTTTATAAAGGTTAGACATAGGCTGTAATCACTATTTTAGATAGAATTTTACTTGATTGTATTGGAATGAATTCTTGCTCGCTATAAAAGTAGCCATTAATTATTATTAATTGGGTAATACTTTGAAACGGTATGCAATGATATTTTACTGTAACAGTTGAAAGAAGTCAGTTTACTAGCTACTTTTAAGGTCTATATTTAAATATTTTTAAGGCTAAGTCTTTAACTTTCTTTCTTTAATGTTGTTTCTTCTAAACAAGTTCGTTTTCAAATTATATAAAAGCACCGAGGCTCAATAAATGTCACTTTTAGACAATATTCAGAATTACTACGAAACGCTCGTTCTTGAGTCTTTAGCTAAGCAGATCAAAGGCCAAGACTACGAAGAAGATGTCTTAGTTGATGTGCTTTGTATCGCTATTAATCATTTGCCGCCACGCTATATTCGACATGAAGTTGATTTCCTTTATTACATGTCGCCGATTGAGCGTAAAGAGATAGAAGATAAAGCTGATAAAGCAGTTAAAGATGCACTTGATTATATTAAGAATAAAAATCGTGAATAATTTCTATTTATTTTCCTTTTAGGCAGATCATGCTTAGTTTTATTTTTATGTGATATGATTCGCATCCTTTTTACTCTTGGATAAGTAAACGATTCATGACCACAAAAAAAATTTATAAAATTATTTTTTATAATAATGAAGATATTTTCGAAATCTATGCCACACACGTATTTGCTTCAGATCTCTACGGGTTTGTTGAGGTAGAGCAACTTTTGTTTGGCGAGAAAAGTCAGCTTTTAGTCGATCCTAGTGAAGAACGTTTAAAAAATGAGTTCTCAGGTGTTAAACGGACATTTATTCCTATGAACGCTGTGGTTCGAATTGATGAAGTAGAGCAATCCGGAACGCCTAAAGTGAGTGGGGTAAGAAATTCAGTGACGAATTTTCCAAACCCAGTAAGACCCGAAAAATAGCATCTTAAAACAATAATATAGGATTAATTATGTTATCAGTCTCACCTATTTATATCAGTTTGCTTGCTTTATTGATTGTTGTCTTAGCCTATCGAGTCACTACTTTTCGAAGAGAAGAGGGGGTTTCATTAGGTGAGGATACTAGCTCGAAGGCAATGAAAAGTGCTATTCGAGCGCATGGTAATGCAATAGAGAATATTCCGATTGCGGCGTTGCTTTTAGTCATGCTCGAGCTTAATGCTCTAAATCCTATCTTGCTTCATGCCTTTGGCTTAGTGCTAGTTATTAGTCGTGTAGCGCATGCTTGGGGCTTATCGAAACGCAATGGCCCAACAGTTGGTCGTTTCTACGGTACTCTGTTTACCTGGTTAAGTATTGTGGTTATGTTAATACTTAATATCGTTGTTTTATTAACTAGATCTTGATGCATTGATATGAGTACGTTTATCGAGAGTTAAGCGTACTGTTATTAAGGCCGATAGATTTAATGATATTAACTGAGAACTTAATCCCTTCTACGTGTTGACCCTTCGATGCTAAAAGAAATCTCAAAACTATCCTTTCCTATAGTGATTGGGCAAATTTCGTTTGCGCTCATGTCTTTTATCGACACCATTTTGATGGGACAGCTAGGTGTTGCTGAACTAGCAGGTGGTGGGTTAGGTGCTGTCGTCTTTCAGTTCTTTTATGTTGTTGGTATTGGTGCCTTAGTCGCAACAGCCAATTTAATCGCCTTCTATAAAGGCCAGAAAAATACCTTAGCGGTTCATCAATCTCTTTTAGCGGGTGTTGTCTTAGTCCTTATACTCTTTGTGACCTTTGCTATCGTGATCTGGAATGCTAGCTCGATTTTGTTAGCTTTAGGTCAGAATGAAGTAACGGTTTTATTTTCAGAACAATATTTAAAAGTCGTTGTTTGGTCTTTACTGCCCGCATTTGGCTTTGTTTTGATGAGAAGCTTGGTTATTGGTATGGGCAAGCCTGGCGCCATTTTACCTATTAGTTTAATTGCCACTATTTTAAATTACCCACTTAGTTATATTTTAATGAAGGGTGAATTTGGTTTGCCAGCGATGGGGATACAAGGCGTTGCTTTAGGTACTTGCATTATTGCTTGCGCCATGTTTTTTGGGCTGGTTTATCTTAGTTACTCACAACAAGAGTTTTCTAATTATAAGTTCTGGAAAGGTTGGGGTAACTTTTCCAGAAAGCGAATGAATGAAACATGTCGGCTCGGTTTCCCTATTGCCTTAGCGCATGCAATGGAAGTAGGGATGTTTTCCGCCGCAGCTTTAATAGTGGGTTTATTGGGTGTAAATGCTTTAGCAGCACATCAAATAGCGCTTCAGTCTACTACTTTAAGTTTTATGATTCCTTTAGGTATTTCTCAGGCTGTCTCAGTGAAGGTCGGTGAATGTTTTGGCCAGAATAATATACATCTCAGCACATCTGCGCTTAAATCCGGTTTGTTTCTGGCATCCGTTAGTGCTTTATTTGCAGGGGCCTTTTTCCTCTTTGCTCCGGAAGTATTGGTTGATTTCTTTTTACCAACTGACACGATGGATAGCGCTAATTATCAAGAGTTATTAGTGATTGCTACGGGGATATTGTTTGTCGCAGC
>CAXBKC010000052.1:0-13721 GCA_963975615.1 uncultured Oleiphilus sp. | reverse complement strand
GGCTGCTAAAAATAAATAATTAGAATTTTCTAGGATAACGCATGTCTATTTCTACTAACCAACACCTCATTGATCAAACTATGCAAAATGCCTATGGTTTACATCAGCAGGGTGACCTTTCGAGTGCAGAAAAACTATATCAACAGGTTCTTCAATTAGACCCCAATCATTCTGATGCAAATCGTTTATTAGGCCTTATTTTTTATAGCCTTGGTCATCATAACGAAGCGGTTCAACTCTTAAATAAGGCAATTTCGGTTAAGCCTAAATTTTCTCAAAACCATTTTATTTTGGGTGGAATGTATAAGCATTTATCTGAAACGGATAAGGCGATAGCCTGCTATAAAAAATGTATTTCCCTCCAACCCGACTTTATGGAAGCCTACAATAACTTGGGGCTTATCTATAAAGCTAAGAAGATGTTTTCAGACGCGATTACATGCTTCAACAACGCACTAAAACAACAGCCAAATTCTTCGTATACCTGGTCTAATTTGGGGAATACTTTAAAAGAGACTGGGCGGCTAGATGAAGCACTTGAGGCTTTAGAAAAAGCTTTCACTATTGACCCAAGTTTTTCAGAAGCGTTTTCTAATTATCTGATGGCACTAAATTATGGTTCAGACAGCGATCTTAATACTGTTTTCAAGCAGCATGCGCAATGGGAAAATTATTGCCCAAGCGAATTAAAAGCTAAACGCTTTCAGTTTCAAGCTAGTGAGGCTAAATCTAAACTTAGGATTGGCTATGTTTCACCAGACTTTCATACTCACTCGGTGGCTTACTTTATCGAGCCATTACTCAAAGCACATAACAAAGAAAATGTTGAGCTATTCGGCTATTACAATAACACCGTGTTTGATCAAACTAATGCAAGGATTCAAACTTATTTTGACTCTTGGCTAAATATAAGCGGTATGTCAGATGCTGAAGCAGCAGTTAAAATGTTTGAAGATAAATTAGATATTTTAATCGATTTGGCAGGGCATTCTGCGAATAATTCGCTCGCCATTCTTTATCAAAAACCGGCACCTATTCAAGTGACATGGTTAGGCTATCCAAACACCACTGGCTTAAGTATGGTCGACTACAGGATAACGGATTCTCTAGCCGACCCTGAAGGTGCCGCTGATTCAATACATAGTGAAACCTTACTACGTTTAGAAAATGGTTTTTTGTGTTATGAAGGTGACAAAGACATCCCTACTCAAAACACAATTCCTTATGATAAAAATGGTTACTTTACTTTTGGTAGTTTTAATAATTATGTGAAAGTGACGCCAGAAGTGATTGACGTTTGGGCGGAAATTCTTAATATTGTTCCAAAGTCGAAACTAATTCTAAAGTCATCTCAGTTTGCAGATAAAGAGACCAAAGGTCGTTGCATCAAACTATTTAAGAAGCAGGGTATTGCTAAAGAGCGCCTTAACTTAGTGGCGATGCTTCCTAATCCTAATGATCATATGTCTTTCTATGGCGAGTTAGATTTAGCGCTTGATCCGTTCCCTTATAATGGCACGACAACAACCTTCGAAGCACTTTGGATGGGTGTTCCTACTTTAACCTTAAGTGGTAATGTACATGCTAGCCGCGTTGGTGAAAGCATTTTATCCCGTGTCGGCTTAGACAGTTTTGTCAGTCATAGCAAGCAAGATTATATCAAGCTTGCCAAGCTTAAATCTGAATCGCTTGACGAGCTAAGAGAGTTGAGAGGCTCACTGAGAGATAGCATGATAAATTCTCCACTCTGTGACCAGCAGGGCTTCGCAAAACAAATGGAGAGTGCTTATCAGTATATGTGGGGAAAGTATCAACAATCCTTGGGCTAACAAATAAACGAATAGTAAGTGAAGAGGGATCGTATGCCATTTAAACGAATATCAATTGAACAAGCTCAGGTACTGATTAATACTGAAGAGGTAACTTTGTTGGACATTAGAGACCCTGACTCTTTTGCTGCTGGCAATATTGAAAACGCCATTCATGTAACAAACGATAATGTTCAGGCTGTAGAGGCGACAGCAAATAAAGATCAGCCTTTAATAATTTATTGTTATCATGGCAATAGCAGCCAAGGTGCAGCTGATTATTTTTCTAGCTTAGGGTTTAAGCAGTGTTACAGTGTTGATGGTGGTTTTGAAGAGTGGAAATTTAAAGTCTAAATCAATAATTATAATTTGATTGAGGTGAATATGAAGCGAAGGCAGTTTATAAAAACCGGTATAGTTGGCGGGCTGACGATTGGTCTCGTTGGTGCGGGTACTGCTTGGTTGAATACGCCCTCTAATCATGCGCCTTTAACTATAGATGCTGCTTTGGCCAAAATTGATGCGCTTTCCAAATACACTATTTTAAGTTCAGGTAAGTGGAAGCCGTATCAAATATTTACCCACTGTGCCCAGAGTATCGAGTTCTCGTTAACGGGTTTTCCAGAGCATAAGTCCGAGTTTTTTAAACGTACTGCCGGCCAATTAGCTTTCTCAGCGTTCTTATCAAAAGGCAAAATGACACACGGTTTGAGCGAGCCGATTCCAGGAGCCCCAGGTATTGAGTCAGAATCGAATATTCAAACAGCCTTAAATCGTTTCAAAAAGTCTTTAATAGAATTTCAACAGTTTAAAGGTAAACTGGCCCCTCACTTTGCCTATGGTGAATTATCAAAGCAAGAGTATGAACGAGCACATGTCATGCATTTCTATAATCATTTACAAGAAATAACAGCTTAATTAATCAAGCTGTTAAGCACACACTCACTAAAAAGAAGGAACTAAAAATGACAACAATTACATTGAAAGGTAACCCGATTGAAACAGTAGGTACTTTACCGAAAGTCGGTAGTAAAGCACCTTCATTTAACTTAGTTGCGCATGACTTGAGTGAAATATCCTTAGCGGGTTTTGCGGGTAAAAAAGTCGTATTGAACATCTTCCCAAGTGTGGATACCGGTACTTGTGCGATGTCTGTGAGAAAGTTTAATGAAGCCGCAGGTAAGTTAGACAATACTGTTGTGATCTGTGTATCTGCAGACTTACCGTTTGCCGCTGGGCGTTTTTGTGGAGCAGAAGGTATTGAAAATGTTACGACTGGCTCTGTATTTCGTGCGCCTGCCTTTGGTATTGATTACGGCGTAACCGTTAAAACTGGGCCACTTGCAGGTCTTTTATCACGCAGTGTGGTTGTTATTGATACCTCAGGGAATGTTGCTTATACAGAACAAGTTCAGGAAACAACAGAAGAGCCGAATTACGACGCAGCACTTTCTGCTTTAGCATAGTCGAAGTAGAGTACTGTATGGCCCTTTGACGGGTTCTGGGGGCGAGCATATCGTTCGTTGAGCCCGTCGAAATGGATGAGCAGTGCAAGGTTGGGGTCGTCTGAAGGCCGACGTTAAACCGCTATAAACGCTTAATTCTTATTAGACTACCTCCTTCTGTTGCGGTGGTAATTTCTAAGCTCAAACTAAGTTTATTTCCACACTCTTTTAAATCCCATTTTTCTGTAACTTTACCGCGATAGATTTGCCCGTCGCTGGTGAACACAATTTGACCATCAGCTTTACTTTCTGTCACATCCACAAGTGACCAATTAGAACATGCTAAATTTCTCTCTATAAATAAGCCAACACTCGAGACGATGTCATTTGCTAAGGCAGTCCTTCCTGACCCGATAGACTTTTTTGGGAGCTCATGGTCGATGTTCTTAACACTATTTGTAGCGCAAGCAACAAGAAAGCTGCTAAGGATTAATATGAATAAAGACTTAATGTTGCTTGATTTATGGCAATTCACAATGGACATGTTTTGTTTCCTGGCGTGCTCATAAAAAGTTAGTCATGATAGTAAATGCATAGATGCTTACTGAAACCAATAGTACGGCCACTATGAGTAAGATAAACCGTGATGATTTATTGTCTTTCACCGGCTTTGGGCTTGCTTTTCGACTTTGATAATCTTGGTTTATATGTTCAACTAAGAGCGCCATATTCCGATTATTGGATTTGAAAAATACATCGACTACATCACCCAAAATTGGAACTAAGCCTACTACCCAATCTATAAGCACATTCCAAAGCATCTTTATTTTCAGTGTCAGTGGGACGCCAAGTTTTGATGCTTCAAATACCAAATAGAGCGACAAAACTAAGCTGATAGAATCACCGATGAAAGGTACTATTCCAATAATCGCATCGAGACCAAAACGTATCTTGGTAAATGGTATTCGAAAACGGTTATCAGATAGGTCTGCTATGCGTTCAAGCCGTTTCAATGTTGCCAGTAACTGCTGATCTGAAATGTCTTTATTCATAGGTTGCAATAACTGTCTTATTATCTACTGAAGCATCAAAATACTTATTTTTCACTTCGATATATGCTGGGTCATTAAAAAACTTTTTCATTACCGCTTCACTTGGAAATTCAATGGTGAAAACTCTATTAATACTATTCTTGGTTTTGGACTTTAACACCTCAGCGATTTTAAAATCATAACCAAAGTTACCACCAAAGCTTTTTAAAATAGGCGTTATTTCTTTTCTATAGCGCGTGTATGCTTCATCGTTATAGATGTTTAACCCCATTACTCTTCCATAAGCCATCGTGACCTCCTACTAAATTTATTCGAAATATAGCTGATATTCAGTTAACAGATGCTTAACATGTTTAGCTGAACCTACATCGGCTGTTGTTTTTAGTTCTTCAAGTGCAGGCATGAAGCTGGTTAAAAAATCATGAAGTGCGTTATGGGCATCGCCTTCCATTGTACAGCCTTGAATCAATTTTCCTAAGTCTTGGCTCAGTTGTTCACCTAGCTGTGTTAATTGTTGCTGGCTTTGTTGCTCTAAATCTAATGACGAAAATCTATTAAGCATGTCGGAGGCAGCAGACCGTGTATGTGCATCCATCAACCATTTGTTATCACCGTTTAACTCAACCTTAAGATCTTTATCTGTCGTTATATGGTCGCTTGTCATTGCTTCATCACTGTGGTGATGTTGCTCAAAATGGCTGCAGGCACCAAGATATAAACAAACGCTAAGAAGTGAAAGTTGAAACGGTACTTTTACGATTCTACCTAAGAAATTGAATAAATAGCTAAATGGTTTAGTAAGTTTATGCATTGGAAAATCTTCCTGCTGTATAAGTAAGTGTTTGGTTCTTAGTTTAAATTCTATAAGGCTTTAATTGATAGAACCTAAAGCTGTAGTATCTTGTCTAAAATTTCCCGACGGGCAGAGCTTAAGCCTGTTTGCTCAGAAAGTGACACTGGTATGAGTGGTTGAGCAATCTTTAAAAAGTCTTCAGATACATGTTCGAGTATATCGAGCGTTTTTAGCGGATGTTTACTTACTAAATAAGCAAGTATTTGCTCGACTCTGTTCTTCTTAATTCCTGATAAAATCTCTGCTGCCAGATGACTTTCGAGATATGCAGAAGTATCGCCAATATATTCAATAGGTAGGCCGGTAGTGACGCCTAGTGCTTGCTTAATCGTTAATTTGCTCGTAATCCTTGCTGCAATGGAGGGCTCTATATATTTAGGTGTGATAGCGTGAAGAATGAAATTGGGAATAAATTTCATCATCATCGACATAGATTCAAATAGCCTATCAAGGCCAGCTTCACCGTTGCTAACTACAGACTTTATATAGGTTTCTAGCTCAGCTAATTCAGTTTCAGATAGGGTATTAAAGAAAGTGGGTGTCGACGTTTCAGTTAACTCTGCTAAATAATTTAGCTTATCTTGTTGGCTGCTCATTACTGGTTTGTATCCTTATAGAGTAGGAGAACATAAGGCTTCCTACTCTAACTATCGTTTAGAATAATGATGCCTAAACTTTTTCAAGAGTATCTTTGGCTGTCTCTTTAGTGTGCTGAACTTGTGCGTTCAATATCAAGTCAGCTGCCTTTTCTGCCATCGCAATAATTGGGCCGTTGGTATTGCCGCTTACTAAGGTTGGCATTACAGAACAATCCACGACTCTAAGGTTTTTAACGCCATGTACTTTTAACTGGTGATCGACAACTGCCATGGCATCTTGCCCCATTTTACAGGTCCCTGTTGGATGATAGACCAAGCCTAGTTTGTCTTTACATTTTTGCAGTATGCCTTCATCTGAGACGACATCTGCACCTGGGTGCATTTCATTTCCTCTATGAGCATCAAATGCTGGGCTGGCCAATATTTTACGTGCAACGCGAATGCCGTTGACTAATACTTTTGCATCTTCTGGGTCAGATAAGAAGTTGAAATCTATCTTAACGGGCTCTCTAGGGTCTAGTGATTTTAAGCTCACTCGTCCACGACTTTTAGGGCGCAATACACAAACGTGAAGTGAATAACCATGCTTGGAAAGCAGGCTTAAATCGCGCCCGCAGTCGTCAAATAATAAAGGCACGAAATGCATTTGAATGTCTGGCACTTCAACCTCGGGGCTAGACTTCAAAAATGCACCTGCTTGTGTAATCGAGTTTGCGAGATTACCTTTTTTAGATGTTAGATATTTAAGCGTATCAGGCAGCATTTTGATTAAGCCAGAAGGGCTGGTAGAGAAACCGTCTTTCAGTTTACTTTCTACTAAGACGCAAGCATCCACGTGTTCTTGAAGATTTTTTCCAACACCGGGTAAGTGATGAATAACGTCAATGCCGTGACTTTCTAACTCTTCTTTTTCACCAATTCCTGAGAGCATTAATGTTTGTGGCGAGTTGAATGAACCGCCACATAAAATGATTTCTTTGTGGGCTTTTACTAAATGAGTTTCATTTCCTTGAGTGAATTCAACTGCTTTTGCTGTCTTATCTTCGAAAAGGATTTTATTAACAAATGCTTCGCACTCGATGAATAAGTTTTGACGCTTGTTAGCTGGTTTTAGGTAGGCGTTTGATACACTACAACGCTCTCCATCTTTAATAGTAAATTGATAATAGCCAGCACCTTCAAATTCGGCACCGCTAAAATCATCATTAAGCGGGAAGCCTGCCTGTTTGCTTGCTTCGAGGAAACACTCATTTAAAGGGTAGGTGTTTTGTGTATTGGATACGTGAATTGGGCCTGCATCGCCATGATAGTCATCGGCGCCGCGTTCATTGTTTTCCGACTTCTTGAAATACGGGAGCATCTCGTTAAAGCTCCAGCCAGTATTGCCCAAAGACTCCCAGTGATCATAATCCGAGGGGTGTCCTCTAACGTAAACCATGGCGTTAATGGAGCTGCTTCCACCTAGTGTTTTTCCTCGTGGGCAAAATACAGGCTGGCCATGGCGGATATCGGATATTGATTCGGTTTCATAGCGCCAGTTATATTTCTTGCTATACATAAAGTAAGCAAAAGCACCGGGTATTTTGATCATCGGGCTAGTATCTTTTGGCCCAGCTTCCAAGAGTAAAACGGTCTGATCGGAATTCTCAGATAAGCGATTAGCAAGCACGCTACCAGCAGAGCCCGCACCTATAATAATGTAGTCAAAATGCAATGTACTCATGTTCTAGCTCTCTATTTGCTGGTGTTCACTAAATGGTTTTGATATTCCTTGCGTAAATTTATCTTTAATAATTTACCCGTTGCGGTGTGCGGAAGTTCGCTAACAAAGATAACGTCATCAGGCATCCACCATTTGGCAATTTTATCAGAGAGGAAATCTTGAACCGCTGCTGCATGAACGCTAGAGCCTTCTTTTTTGATCGCCAATAATATAGGCCTTTCATCCCACTTTTCGTGAGGAACACCAATGACACAACACTCCAATAAATCAGGATGACCGATAGCGACATTCTCCAAGTCGATTGACGATATCCATTCACCACCCGATTTAATGACATCTTTAGCTCGATCAACCAAGCTTAGGTAATTATTTGGGTCGATGGTTGCGACATCGCCGGTATCAAACCAGCCATCCTTAAAACTACTTTGATCATCGTTGAGATAGTAGCTACCTGTTATCCAAGGGCCACGAACAAGAAGATTACCAAAGGCGACACCATCGTGTGGTAGTTCTTCTCCTTCGTCATTGACTATCTTCATTTCGACACCATAAACCGGTCGACCTTGTTTCAGTTGTAACTTATAGCGTTCATCTAAGGGCATCCCGACCATCGTTTTGGTATAGGCGTTGACGGTGCCGATTGGTGACATTTCAGTCATTCCCCATGCGTGAATTAAAAATGCATCATGGTCTTCTTGAAAACGCTGAATCATGGACAGTGGGGCAGCAGAACCACCAACCACAACGTTGTTTACTGACTCTAGTTTTTTACCGATTTCAGACATATGGTTTAACAGCATCAACCAAATAGTCGGCACACCAAGAAGTAAGTCGGGTTGTTCTGCATCAATTAATTCCCAAATGGATGCGCCATCCATGCCTGGACCTGGAAACACCATTTTTGCACCAACTATCGCGCAAGAAAAAGGTGTACCCCAAGCATTAACGTGAAACATGGGAACGACAGGCAAAATACACGACTGGCTGTTAAGCCCCAAGGCATCAGCTGAAATGCTCGCCATGGAATGAAGTACGGTAGAGCGGTGGCTATACATTACGCCCTTTGGGTGGCCTGTCGTGCCAGAGGTATAACATAAATAAGCGCCTTGATTTTCATCAAATTCAGGCCATTCATAAAGCTCGGATTCATTTTCAATTAAAGTTTCATAGCAAATAACATTAGGTAAAGAGGTCTTAGGCATGTTGGCTTTATCTGCCAAAATGACAAATTTCTCAATACCAGTTATTTGATCTTTGATGGCTTCTAATAATGGGATAAAAGTTAGGTCGACAAACAGCCATTTATCTTTCGCATGATTAATGATGTAGATCAACTGTTCAGGAAAAAGCCGTGGATTAACTGTGTGTAGAACCGCTCCCATTCCAGCGACACCAAAATATAACTCGTAGTGGCGATAATTATTCCACGCTAAGGTCGCGATACGGTCAGATTGAGAAATGCCATGTTTGATTAAGGCATTCGCCAGTTTCTTTGCACGTAATGCCGAGTCTGCAAGTGTGTATCGGTGAATATCACCTTCACAGCGTCGGCTGACAATTTCAGTACTAGGGTGGGTGTTAATGGCGTGTTCAATAATGCTGGATACGAGTAAAGGTCTATTCATCATGTTGCTTTGCATGGACGGTTTTCCTTATTATTTTATTTTGAACGTATCTGATTCTGCATGGCTTTTAGATTGATGGCAACATTCAGATTAAAGAAGAGGGGAGGCTTATGCTATACAATAATAAGAGTTTGAGGAGTCAAGATAGATGGGGACTATTACAAGAGGGTTTTAAGTGTACTCTTAGGTAAGCGAATTTTTATAAGAGTACACTTTCTATTTAGCGAGTCGTGAATTCGGGAGAGAATCCAACGCCCCAGATGATAACCGTTCCAATTAGAGTTGCGACCATATATATCAAAGCTGTCGTCATAATTGCGCCCTCAAAAAAGAAAGCTTGGTCTTCTGGGATTTTCAGAACACGTGGTAAACCTTTGTACATTAAATAAGCTGCATAACCGGCAGCGGATAGGTATGCCAAGACATTAATCCAAGGCTCAGGGTACAAAGAAATAAAACCAACCAAAAAAAGTGGCGTACAAGAATAAGCCATTAATGCGATGCCATTTGCTGCAAAGTCATCATGCTCACTACCATAATTCTTTGACATCCAGTCAATCATAATACCCATAAAATAAACGCCGACCACTATCGATATATAAGTGAGGACACTTAGAGTAAGTGCGCTAGATTGGGTTAGGAAAATGAGTTGTCCCTCTCCAATCTGCCAGCCATATTGCGTAGTAGCAATGTAAGCACAGATAGGAGCGATTAAAGCAAGCAGGCATATATAAAGTGATAGCCTTATTGGGCCTGCGTGTTCTTTTCCGATAGCTTCCCATTCTTGGAGAGGATGGGTGAACATTCCGGGGATATGGCTTAGTAACATGCAATTAACCTCTATTATATTATTGTTATCATAAGGTGGTACTATTTTGTCTATAGACCTACTGAGTATAGGGTAGAAGTAGCATGATGACTTAGATCGCTTTGTTTTTAAAAAACACTCTAATGTAGCTAAATTGAATATTGGGTGCTTGCAGACTTTCTAAGTATTTGAAAAGCCGAGCCTCTCAAATATTTTCCGCTCATAATCCAAAATTAATTATTTTATTAAAATGTGAAAAAGTGCATGTTAGTTCTAACGTTAATTCAATTACAAATAATTAAGAACGAAGACAATCATTATTCTATAAGCTATTATTAATAAGGTATTGATTAAGAACTAATATTCGATCACAGCTAGTTTTCTAGCTTTGAGTTTGTTTATAACAATAAAAACTAATCGTTAGCGGGTATTACAACTTGAATATAAGCTTAATTCACACCTTTGAGTTCATAACTTTTTTATTAGTAGTTGGGAAAATATACCAGATAACAAAGTTATACCGGCAATCTAATACAAACGCACTATCAGCAAAAAAAACCACTAAGAAAATACAGAAACCACGACCTGTTTCAAAAAAACAAGCTAAGAGATTAGACACTCAAGCAACAAATCAAATTTTTCGACGCCTGAAAGACAATTATTCCCATTATGGTTTACCCCTAGCCGAAGTGTCTTTTACAGAAGGCCTTCCACTTGCAGAAGTATCATATTCATCTGATGATGCACATCTTGATTTTTCTTATGAAAAACCTGAGCCAAAGCATAAGACTATTTTGAATAGTTACATTGAGGACTTCTTCTTCGAATCAGCGCCTAGAATTGTTCGTGAGGCTGAAATCGTTGAGTTAAAAAGTTATCAGCTTGATTCAAGTGCAGAAGATGAATTTATCACTGTGTTGGATGATCATGATGAATTCGTCAAGGCCTTCGACTCTTTAGAGAAAAGTGCTTGCTTAGCGCGTTAAAATTCGTGACTCACCTGGTTTAATATCTGAACCTAGTTCAAAGTTTCCAATCTTTACCCTGTGCAATCCCAGCACGGGGTTTCTAAATCGCCCAAACATTCTTTTGATTTGATGATACTTTCCTTCGGTTAACGTCACTCTAGCTAGGGTGTCTGAAAGTCTTTCGAGTTTAGCTGGCTTTGTGGTGATGTCTTCAAAGGGAAAATACATGCCAAGTGAGAAGGCTTCTATGCATTCATCTGAAATAGGGTGCTCGACGATTACTTCATAAACTTTCTCAACTTTTTGATCAGGTGACATTAGTCGTTTTGACCAAGCACTATCATTCGTAAGTAAGAGTAAGCCGGAAGAGTTTAAATCCAAACGGCCAACAATATGCAGCTCTTCTAGTTCATCTTGAGTAATCGTAGGTTCACTCGACTCACGCAGAAGATCAATGACTGTTCGATGTTGATGGTCTTTGGTCGCGCTGATCACACCTGTCGGTTTGTGCATCATTAAGTAGAGTGGCTTTCTGTTTTGTAAGCATTTCCCATCTAAACTGACCACAGTAAATCGATCGATCAAGAGACGAACATTGTCAGCAATTTGGTTATTCACTCTGACTCTTTTTTGGGCGAGAAGTGAACGCACGTCATTCTTCGGAATGCCGGTTTTAAGAGAGATGAAACGGTCGAGTCGGTGTTTATGAGTGGGCATGAATATTCATAGTTGGTTGCATATTTATCGGTTCACGAATGAAACAGAGTAACGCGCATTATACTCGTTTTGTTTCTTTTGTGTTTTGACTTGGTTCAGGATGTGGTTCTTGGTTATTTAAAATGTGTGTGGGCACTAGCTGAGGCACATGTTTTTGCTTAAATACTATTAAACAAATGAAGCCAAGGTAAATTCACGTATTAAAGCTGTTTTCAGCGTTAGCAGTTTGTGTCTCAGAGAGTAGCAAAAATCTGATTTCTCAATATCAAAAAAATAAACACACAAAGAATGTCCTTATTCTCTGCGTGGAAAGTGCTCAAATCAGAATACTATTCCAGCGTGACTTCGATGGTCTCTGAAAAATCACTCTGTACGCTAGTTACTTCAACGGTTGCTATTTTGAAATAATACGTATTTGGCATAAGATCTATTGTGGTCATGACAGAAGCGCCATCTTCGATATTTATTGATTGGTCCAGATTGTAGGCATCTGTACCGTATACAATATGATAACCTTGGATATCCGATAACAATAATTCAGAGCCATCCTCACGAGCATCAGGAATACTCCAGCTTAATTGGACCGTCGATGGTAAAGTTATAGCAGGGTTTATAGCTAGGTAAACAGTTTCAGAGCGTACGTAGCTGTCTTCATTAGTTACAATAACGTGATAGTTACCTTGGTCGCCTATGGTTGTATCGCTAATCGTAAATTGCGCGCTATTTGAATAGGCTATAGATGTATCATCTTTAAACCACTGATAATTTAGGGTGCCGCCGCCGGAAACATTTACAAAAAGAGCTGCTGGCTCTCCCTCATTGATGCTTAATGATTGTGATTGATCTATTATCATTACCGGCTCGACCTTTGCAATAACGCTTAGCGTGGCTGCTTGAGAGATCTTACTGCCGATGCTATTGCTTAGAATAACGTCATAGTTGCCTGAATCTTCACTGGTTGAAGCATTTATTGCATAGGTAGAGCTATAAGCTCCAGGTATCGCCTGAGAATTTTTGCGCCATTGGTAAGATATAAAACCTCCACCTGAAGCAATAACTGAAAGTGAGGTGGATTCTCCCTCGTTAATTTGTGTATTAGAGGGGTGTTCAATAATGGTAATGGGGTCAACAGCTGGCAGTACTGAAATATCAGCAAAGTCTGACTGTAGAGAGTTAACATTATTAGAGACCGTTACACTGTAGGTTCCTGCATCCAAAAGAGTGATTGCTGGTAAAATTAAAGTGCTGGAGGTTTGATTAATTAAAATCGAGCCACCCTTTTGCCATTGATAAGTTATTGGATCATCACCTTCTACGCTGACTTTCAGGGATATGTTGTCCCCTTCAGTAGTGACTAATGATGTCGGCTGAGTCACGATTGAAACTGGTTGAGGGGCAGCTTCGACTGTTACTAAAGCTGAAAGTGATTCAATACTTCCACCGTCTGTAGTCACGACCACTGAATATATACCTTCCGAACTTTGTCTAGCATCACTCAAAATTAAAGAGTCACTAGTTTCATTCGTTATCTCAAGGTTATCTTTTAACCATTGATAACGAATAGACTCTGAGCTGCTTGCTACCACATTAAGTTGTGCCGTTTCGCCTTCTATAACAACGATCGAAGAAGGCTGCTCATAAATGACTGGAGGTTCTTCATAAATGACAGGAGGAATATCGGTATCAGTAGCAGTTAAACTTTGGTAGTGGGAAAATGTATCTGTTTCAAGGGTGGACAAGAGCGTAGCGCTTTGCGTGGACAGGCTGCCATCATTGAGAAAATTAGCCAGTTGATTCGCTCGCAATATGATTTCATTTATGGGTAGTGTTGAAGAATTATCCCAATCAGACTGTTCAATATAGGGCATAAAAGAGGCTGAGATTAAGCCCAGTTTGAGCTCTGAATACTTTAGTTTTCTAATTTCAGATAGGGAGGTTAAATCTGTTGGAGTCAGTTCAAGTGCGTTATCACCTAACTCAAAAGTCCTTTCGATGAATCGTTTGCCAGCAAGAACATTATCCGGGCTAATTCCACCTGTCATTGCCTGAGCATGCTTTATAGCCAGATGAGTTAGAGGGCTGATCGGTGCGTGGTTAATTCTACCCCTTTTTGATTTGACGAC
>CAXBKC010000051.1:0-13739 GCA_963975615.1 uncultured Oleiphilus sp. | reverse complement strand
TTGTTCAGGCGTCAGCTGGAGCTCGTAAATATGCCGGAGCTCCATTTTTAAGGCATCTAATTTTAGCTGCAATTGAAGAGTTTCCGCATATACCTGTTTGTATGCACCAAGATCATGGTACATCGCCTTCGGTTTGCCAGCGATCTATCCAGTTAGGCTTTTCATCTGTAATGATGGATGGCTCACTTCGAGAAGACGGCAAAACGCCAGCCAGTTATGACTACAATGTTGATGTGACTAAGCGAACTGTTGAAATGGCCCATGCTTGCGGTGTTTCAGTAGAAGGTGAGTTAGGTTGCTTAGGGTCTCTAGAGACAGGTCAAGCCGGCGAAGAAGATGGTATTGGCGCAGAAGGTATACTCACGCACGATCAAATGCTTACTGATCCTGAAGAAGCCGCTGACTTCGTGTCAAAAACCGGTGTTGATGCGCTAGCCATTGCATGCGGTACAAGCCATGGTGCATATAAGTTTACTCGCCCACCAACCGGTGACATTCTTGCAATGGATCGTATCAAAGCTATTCATAAGCGAATTCCAGGAACGCACCTTGTTATGCACGGTTCATCATCAGTTCCACAAGATTGGTTGGCTATCATTAATGAATATGGTGGTGAAATTCCAGAAACCTATGGTGTGCCTGTTGAGCAAATTTGTGAAGGTATCAAATACGGTGTTCGTAAGATTAACATTGATACCGACTTAAGGCTTGCATCTACAGGTGCTATTAGACGTTTTCTTGCCCATAACCCTTCAGAGTTTGATCCGCGCAAATATTTAAAAGAAACAGTAACGGCAATGAAGGATATAGTTATTGCGCGTTATGAAGCATTCGGCACAGCGGGTCATGCTGATAAAATTAAAGCGCTTAGCTTGGATGAAATGTTCGACCGCTATGAGTCAGGGTCTCTTGCGCCAAAAATTAGTAAATAAATGATTCAAAGGCACAATTTCTTTGTGCCTTTCTCTTTTTAACTCCGGTTTCCTGCCATCCAAACAAAAAATTACTTACAAGCTGTTACATGTCGCACACTATTAAATTATTGGGATAGTTTGTAGTTTAAGACAGTGGTATAAATGAATTTCGAAATTTATATCTGTTAAGTTAAATACATGAGGCTTTAATGTATTCTCAGGCAATACTCATTAAGAAATTGATACTTACTCTGCTATGTTTGAGTTTGATGGCTTGTGGTTCAAGCAAAGAGTTTGGTGTGCCCGAAAAGATAAAGGATACCAAGCCACCAACGATAGAAGATTTTCAGCCCAATGAAGATATTTCTATTGATTTTGAGGTGGATACTAAGGTGGAGGTATTATTTTCTGAGCTGATGAATCTCGACTCCTTAATTTCGGAAGAGGGAGTTAAATTGTTTTCAGGTAGAAGAGAACGGGATTTATCACAAGAGCTTGATCTAGAGCCAAGAGAAGCACTTCTTTATTTCTCAATTGTTCCTGTAGAAAGCCGTGATCTATTCACCGATAATATAATACAAATCCCAGCCACAAAATTACGACTCACACACGCGAGCGGACGATTTGCATTAAATACCAGTTATACAGTAACTGTCGATCACCCCGCTCGAGACTTGGTTGAAGATGACCTTAAGACACCTGACATAGATGAAAGAAATTATATAAGTACTTCAGCTGGTGTTGATTTCACCACTGAAAAAGGTGACTGGAAAGAATACAAAGATCCTGATGATGGTAGTCTAAGAAGAAGTAAGGCTATCCCAAATATATCCGTCGCAAGTCCCGGTACTCCCCAACAAGCCCCAGTTAGAAGAGATGAAAATCAATTTTCTCCAACCTTGGTATCAAATAAAAAAGGTGATAGCTTTTTGTTGTGGCGCCAAGAAATATCTCCTGGTATTAATCAACTTTGGGCTAGTCGTTATAATATAAATGAACAACTTTGGTCAGATCTTGATAGGGCGGAGCAAGTTTGTAGTGACTTATTGTGTTCAAATTCAATACAGATTAATGTAGATAATACTACGAATGTAGTCGAGTATGATGTATCAATTAATGATGAAGGGCAGTTAGCTGTTGTTTGGTCACAGCTTGACCAAGTGAGTGGTTTCGTTTCGATCTGGGCAAAATTATATGATGGAAATAATTGGTTAGAAATTACTGATATCGCTAAGACTGGGTTTTCAGCTAGGTCGGGTGATGCTGATTCACCTCAGGTTGAAATTGATAAGAATGGTAATGTCGTTAGTATCTGGCGTCAGTATGAAAACAATAAGGCAGTCTCTAGAATTAAAACCAATATCTACAAATTAGATAATGGCGCTTTGTTAATGTCCGATGGTCAATGGATTGAAGCGCCCACTTATATAGATAACGCCCCCCAAGCTTTGAGCAGACCACCAACTTTAGAGATGAATAGGTCAGGCCTTGCGATTGCTGTATGGGGTCAAAAGACGTCGAGTCATTATTATGTTTTTAGTAATCATCTTAGACTAAATCAAGCGCTTGATTGGGATTGGGTTAACCCAACAAGAATAGATTTTAATAGCGAGATACTCGATGCAGATTCTTCATTACCAACGGTGGCAATAGATAATAACGGTGATGCGATTGCTATCTGGCTGAAGCATGATGGTCAGATACATAACTTATGGTATAGCAGGTTTGTTGGAAGCTGGACTCAAGCCGGCTTTGTAGAGGTTAATCGCTTGGGTGATGTGTCATATCCAATAATAACATTTAGTCAAGACAGGCGTGCTTTATTGGCTTGGGTTCAAGAAAATAAAGTAACTAACTCTAAAAAATTAGTCAGTGCTTTTTTTGATGTAAATCAGCCAAGTGGTGGCTGGAGCAAAGAAAATGAAGTTGCGTCAGGCATGTTTTTGTCCAAGCCCGCAGCAGCTTTTGATCGAGAAGGTAATGCAGTTTTACTTTGGCAAGAAGATTTAACAAAAGGAAAGATTAATTCTAGTTATTATTCTGCCATAACTAATAACTGGGAACCGTCAATAAATTTGAGTAGTTCAGGTAATGATATAAGTGTAAATCCGCTATTCGAAGATGGTAGGTTTCTTAGCGTTTGGGAAGAAGAAAGTAACTCAAACTTTAAATTAAATTCAGCTCTTTATAGTGATTAATACTTAGTTTCTAATACAAATAGAATTACTAGTTATCGGTGTCATTTGGATTATTGTGTGCCGACATAGTAATTTAACGTGCACAAGATTGTTGAGAATGCTTTAGTTATTAGTGCCTAAACTCTTCGAAACTATTTCTATCGCTTGCTCGCTTATGGAATCGTTTGCACCTAACCAAATTATGTTTTTCCCCTTTTTTTCCATATTTCGAAACCACTTTTCTTGCTGTTTGGAAAAAGTAAAAATAGCAGAGTTAAGTTTTTGAAACATGTCGTTATAATTAAGCTCGCCATTAATATGCTTTAGTATGTAGCGATACTCCAGCCCAAAATTATCAATACGTTCTGCAGTGACGCCTTGCTTGATAAGGTTCTCTACTTCTTCAATCATTCCTAGTTGGAATCTACTCTTCAGGCGAGTAGTGATGTTTTTCTTTAATTGTTCTCTTGGGATTTTAATGCCAAGTATGAGCTCTTTAAACTCTGGCCAAATAATTTTGTTTGCATTCTTCGCATCAGCATGTGCGATCTCAATAGCTCTTATTAGTCTGTCTTTTTGTAAACTATCGGTTGTATTGTGTTGAAATAGCCTTAGTTGAGAGAGTAGTTTAACCAGTTCATCCTCTGTTTTTAATTCTAAATCCTGCCGTGTCTTTATATCGATAGTCGCTACGGTTAAATCATAGCGACTTAAAACGGAATCAAGATACATTCCCGTGCCGCCAACTAAGAATGGAAGTTTATGATCTTCTGTGATTTCATAAAAGATACGACAGAAATCACAAACAAAATTGAATAAATTGTACTCTTCGTGGGGTGGAATAATATCGATTAAGTGGTGCTTAACAGAGCCATATTCTTGTATATCTTTTCCTGTACCTAAGTCCATAGATTGATAGACCTGTCTTGAGTCAGCAGAAATAATTTCGCCATTAAAGTGTTTGGCTAAATTAACTCCCAGTTTTGTTTTTCCGCTGGCAGTAGGGCCTAAAATAGTGATCAGTGGGGGGATTCGGTAGTGGGTCATATAATTTAATTTTCTTTATTGAATAGTCTAGTAGTTCGTTATAGTGTGGTTGGTTGAAGTTGATATGTGTAGTGGTAAAGTACTGTTAAACTAAATGTAGTTATTGTACACATTATTTAACTGTTGACCTGACTATAAAAGTTGTTTTTATTTAAAAGGCACTACTCTTAGAAAAGTAGTGTTTAAAAAGCAATAATAAGGAAATTTATTAGAATGAAGGCACTTAATGTCCTGGTAATCAGCCTTTTGTTAACTTTGGCTAGCTTTTCTGTATCAGCATTGGAAGATAAAGTCTTTTGTGTTTGGGACCCTGTTGGTCGTAATGGCCCTGTCATGTCTTTTTATTCAGACCTTATTCCTAAAGCGCAATCTTGGGGCTTAAATATACGCTTTATTGCATACACCGATGAAAGTGTTGCTGCCAATGATTTTAAAGCAGGTCGATGTGAGGCTGTTCTCCTCACCAGTATAATGTCTCGTCAATTTGTAAAATTCGCTGGCACGATGGATGCGATAGGAGCCATTAATTCTGAAAAAGGCCTAGAGCTGGCTTTAGCCACGCTAGCAAGACCTCGGGCAGGTAAGTTAATGACCCAAGGTAAATATGAAGTTGTTGCTACTTTCCCAATTGGTTCAATGTATGCCTTCGTCAATGATCGAAGTATTAAGAGTATTGATGACTTCGCTGGTAAGCGCCTAGCTATTCTAAACGCCGATCCACAAGCAAAAAAGTTTTCAGACTTAGCGGGCACATCACCTGTAAATGTGAGTTTAGCAACATTTGCTGGTCAGTTTAATAATGGCACTCTTGATATTCTTTTAATGCCTGCTCTAGCTTATAACACCTTTGAGCTATACAACGGTTTAGGAGATAAAGGCGGTATCATTAATTATCGTTTGTATTATGGTATGTTGCAGACAGTTGCAAGAAAAGACTCATTTCCTGAAGGGTTTGGGCATAAAATGAGAAATTATATTCTTACGCGGCTAAAGGCAATTGACAAAATGGTCAGTGATGCTGAACAAGAAATCCCTCAAAAGTACTGGATAGAAATAAGCCAGTTTACAAAAGATGAAATAGATCATTTTAGCAAGCGCGTTAGAATGTCCCTAAAAGAAGATAAAGTTAATCATCCCACTGCTTTAAAATTACTTTGGAAAATCCGTTGTCGTCTAGATAACTCACGTGGCGAGTGCGCCAGACCAGAATAATTTTCTACTATAAATGCATTTAACTGTTTCATTAATCTGCTTAATGAGATAGATTTTAGCTCATTGTTTCATCCGTTGGTTTGTTGCCACAACGTTGATGTAGTAAATAATGAGGTTAAGTATATGCAAGATCTAAATGAAATGGCCATTTTTGCCATTGTTGTTAGCTCTGGTAGTTTTACCAAGGCTGCTGAGAAATTAAAGCTTCCCAAGTCTACTGTTAGCCGCAAGGTTAGTCAGCTTGAGAAAAGGATTGGGGTCCGGCTTATTAATCGGACAACACGTAATTTAAAACCCACAGAAACAGGTAAATTGTACTTTTCACAGTGTCAGAAAATGCTTGAACAAGCAGAAGAGGCAGACCGAATTGTAAATAATATGCAATCAGAACCTAGTGGTTTATTACGTATAAGTACCCCGCTAGCTTTTGGTACACCGTTTTTTATCGACGTTATAAAGCAATTTCTTGAAAGATACCCAAAAGTTAATGTCGAGATTATTTCTGACAACAAACAGGTGGATATGCTTGAACAAGAAGTGGATATCGCATTCAGGATTGGCCCCTTATCTGATTCAAGTTTGATTGCCCGAAATATCGGAACAGCTAGGCTTTCTTTGTGTGCTTCACCTGAATACATCAAAAACACACGTGCATATCACATCCCGTATCTCCTTGGGTATTTCAAACCAGTCATGGAAAAACAGACTTTATACCCGCGTCTAGAATGATTGCAAATGACATGGAAATGATTCGTAACATGGTTAAGGAGGGTTTCGGCATTGGTGCGGTGCCTCAAATATTGATCAGTGAGGATTTAAAAAATAATTCTCTAATTAAAATATTACCTGACATTTTATTTCAGGAAAGAACGTTTTACCTAGTTTACCCAAGTAGGAGAGAGCCTCCTTCAAAAGTAGTTGCTTTCACTGAATTTATTTTCTCTCATTGTCAGCCAATTCCACCTTGGGAAATAATGACCTTATCAGCGTCTGTTGACCGACCAACTCTTATTAGAGAAGTAAGTTGAGGGAGGAGAGGTAATGGCAGATAGCAATGATCTATTTTTACAAGAGCTTGAAGGTGTAGAGCCACTCAAAAATGATCGTGTTGATATTACAAAAAAAGTCGTTGAGACTCCTGGTGTCAGAGTTAGAAGGCGATTAGCCGAGGGAAGTTTTTTAAAGGAAGATCCGCTGGCTTCATTTGAAGTACCACCTTTAAAATCTAATGATATATTGGATTTTAAGCGGCCAGGTATTCAGCACGGTGTTTTTAAAAAATTCAGGCTTGGTCAGTACGAGATTGAAGCGCGCCTTGACCTTCATAAATTATCTGTTGAAGAAGCTAGAAAAGAAGTCTTTCATTTTCTAAGTGAATGTTCAGTGTACGAGCTTCGTATCGCTATTATTTTGCACGGAAAGGGTGATCGAAATCCAGATAAAGTTGCTATTCTTAAAAGCCATCTAGCAGTTTGGTTACCACAAGTTGACCAAGTAATGGCTTTTCATTCTGCTCAACGCCACCATGGAGGGACTGGTGCTGTTTATATCATGCTTAAAAAGGGAAGCAAGGCAAAGCAACATAATCGTGAAATTCATGGTTTAAAATAGTTATAGCCAGTGCCTGACTGTGAGTCATATTTAGTTGACACTTAAATAGTAATGACTCATTCTACAAAAAAATAACAAGGTCATTTTCAAATGAAATTAAAAATAAATGGTGTCTTGAAAGCTATAAATTATGACCCGGATACACCGCTTCTTTGGGTCATACGAGACGAACTTAAGTTGACTGGGACAAAGTTTGGCTGTGGTGCGGGGCTTTGCGGCGCTTGTACTGTACATTTGAATGGTGTCGCGATTAGATCTTGTATTACGCCTATATCTACTGTCGAGAACCAATCAATTTCGACGATAGAAAGCCTTTCTCCAGACACTTCAAATCTTAGTACACTTCAAGAAAATTGGATCAAATTTAATGTCCCACAATGTGGATATTGTCAATCAGGGCAGCTCATGTCTGCAAGCGCTTTGTTGAGTGACAATTCTAATCCTAGTGATGACGATATTGATGCAGCCATGTCTGGAAATATTTGTCGCTGTGGCACCTATCCGAGAATTAAGGCTGCAATTAAAGCAACGGCTAACCCAAAAAGCAGCGTTGATCTTTCTTATGAAGTGTCTGTTGGGCAAACGACTAGTTGAAACCAGCTTGACCCTATAGTTAGTACATTGTTCTCTCTATTATAAAAACTACAAGGTATGGACTCATTGTGACTCAAATTATTACCTCAAGACGTAATTTTATTAAGGCCTCATTAACTGCATCAGGTAGCTTATCTTTAGCGCTGGCATTACCAGGCTGTCAAAGCTTACATACAAGTTCCCTACAAAAAAATGGTAATTGGGAAGCTAATGCCTGGCTTGAAATTACGACAGATAATCGTTTGATATTTACTCTAGACAGAGTCGAGATGGGGCAAGGCACCTACACTGGTTTAGCGACCTTAGTCGCAGAAGAGTTGGATACACCACCCGATTTATTTGAAGTTATATTTGCGCCTGCTGACACTCAATATCGTAATAGAGATTATGGCCTTCAACTGACAGGCGGAAGCAACAGCCTTTCCACTAGCTGGCAAGTACTTCGTGAAACAGGAGCCCTAGCAAAGGTCATGTTATTAAATGCTGCTTCTGAGGTTTTTCAGGCTCCTCTTGAGCAGCTTGCTTTTGATAATAAATATGTTGTTCACACAGAGAGTTCTAAAAAAATAAGTTTTGGTGAGCTCGCTAGTTTAGCGTCGAAGCAATCTATTCCTTCGCAAATTCCTTTAAAAAATAAGGCTGACTTTAAATATATTGGAAAGTCTTCACAGCGGTTAGACAGTAATTTAAAAGTAACTGGCAAAGCCAACTATGGCATAGATACCGAGATAGAAGGCACTCGATATGCTGTTGTAGCAAGAGCGCCAGCTTATGGTTCTTCTCTAAAGCAACACAACGGAGCTGCATTAGTTGGATCAAATGGTGTTGAGTCTGTCATCGAAATCCAATCTGGTCTGGCAATCATTGCATCTTCATATTGGCAGGCGCGTAAAGCACAGCAAAAATTAGAGCTGGAATGGTCTGATAGCCCTAATATTGCTAACACGGTGGAGGAAGTGTTTTCTCTTTATAGAAAAGCCGCAAAAGAAGATGAAGGTGATAGTAAACGTTCTGAAGGTGACGTTGATGCCGCATTCAAGAATCCGGTTAAAGTTGTCGCATCTGAGTACACGACACCATTCTTAGCGCACGCCACTATGGAACCTATGAACTGTACCGCCCATGTACAAAAAGATAGGGTAGATATTTGGACATCTACGCAAGCACCAGATGTTGCAGCCGTTGCTGTCGCTAAAGTGACGGATGTTGCTTTGTCCGAGGTATATATTCATAACCAGTTTATAGGCGGTGGTTTCGGGCGCCGTTTATCTCAGGACTTTGTCGCTGAAGCGGCCGAAATTTCAGCCAAAGCGGGCGGTATTATTAAATTAGTTTGGTCACGAGAAGAAGATACTCAGCATGACTTATACCGACCAGCGACTTTACATAAGATCAGTGCTGCTTTAGATATTAATGGTAGGCCTACAGCTTGGGACCATCAAATCATTTCGCCAAATATTATGGACTGGTATGTATGGGATGCATCTCCTGCTATGTTCCCTTGGTCACCTAAATTCATGTATTCAACTTTAGGTAAAGTTGGCTTACTAACAGCAGGTTCTCCTGTTACTCCTGCTGATACTTCAGCTTACGAAGGTGCTGATGATATTCCCTATGCTTTTCCTTCTATCGAAGTTAGACACACTAAGGCCGATGCGGGTATTCCCGTTACTTATTGGCGTTCTGTAGGTCATTCTCATACAGCTTTTGCTATAGAAAGTATGATCTCGGAACTTGCTGAACAAGCAGGCATGGATGAATTACAGTTTCGTCAGGAGCTATTAGCAGATTCCCCACGAACACTCGGCGTTTTAAATAAAGTGGCAGAGATAGGAAAATGGGGTCGAAATTCAGATGACAATGTTTTTCAGGGTATTGCTGTACATAAATCTTTTGGTTCTTATGCTGCTGAATTAGTCGAACTTAAAATTGAGAATAATGAAATCAAGTTGCTCAAAGTTTTTTGTGTTATTGACTGTGGTTTAGTTGTGAATCCGGATATTGTGCGTATGCAAATGGAAAGTTGCATCATTTTTGGTGCTACTGCAGCGCTTTATGGTGAAATTACTTTAAAAGATGGAAAAGTTCAGCAAAGTAATTTTCATGACTATCCGATTATGCGCATGAATCAAACGCCTGAAATAGAAGTATTTATCATGGAAAGTGAAGATGCCCCTACAGGAGTAGGTGAGCCCGGACTCCCACCTCTTGCTCCTGCGATTGCTTCTGCTCTTTATAAGGCAACCAATAAGCGCTTTAAAGACATGCCATTCAAGCTAGGTTAATGCTAAGTGAATTCACTCAATTTTAAGGTGATAAAGACAGTCTGTGAATGGCTAGAGCAGGGTGAGCGTGTCTTTTTCGTCACTGTACTTAATACTTGGGGTGCATCTCCTAGACCTGTCGGCAGTTTATTTGCTTTCAATGTGGATAAAGTTAAGCAGGTCGGCTCCCTTTCTGGCGGATGTGTTGAAGAAGATCTGATTCATTTTTTAGCTAAAAAGGCTTTAGTATTAAAACAAGAAAAAGATACTTCTGATAAATACAATAATCAAAAAAGCCCCTTATATTTTTTAAAACTTTATGGCGATAAAGATGGCGATAGAGAACGATATCTATTACCTTGCGGTGGAACGCTTGAACTACTAATAGAGCCTCTCTTTGATAAGTGTCAGTACGACCATTTTTTAAAAATTCAGACGTATTTAACTGCCCATAAACCAATTGCAAGAGTTGTTCGCTTTTTAAACAGTGAACTCTCATATGCTTTAGCGGTCGATAAAAAAATACACAACAAATCTCAAGTTTTAGTGTTTAACCACGATGCACCTCAGTTATTTCATCGTTTAGATCCTATGTATCAACTTCTAATCGTTGGTGCAGGAGACGTCGCATATTATGTAACTAAGCTTGCGAATAGCTTAGACTTCACCGTTACGATCTGTGAGCCCAGAAAAGAATATGCAGAGCGTTTAATTTCTTTGGACGATACAGAGATCCATTATTGTTTGCCTGATGACCTGATTAGAACAACGTTTTCAGAGTCCAATACAGCTATAATTTGTTTAGCGCATGACCCTAAAGTTGACGATATGGCTTTGATAGAAGCGTTAACTAACACTAAGGCATTTTATGTTGGAGCTATGGGCTCAATGAAAACAACTGAAAATAGAATGCGCAGGTTAAAAGCTTTAGGTCTAGAAGAAAATCAGATTGCAAGGCTCCATGCACCAATAGGTATTGATATCCACAGTAAAACACCCCAAGAAATTGCTATTTCTATCATCGCTGAACTAATTTCGGTGCGTTACAAGGTGAATTCTCAATACTATCCTTAATATTTTTTTACGAAATATATTTTTATTTATCTATAACTTTCTATTAAGAATTTATGTGTGACGTCGTGTAAATGACTGTTATTTAAAGTAAATACTAAAAGTTAACAATTGTGATTTATATATAAACTAGCACTAATTTAGCTAACCAAATCTATTATTTCTGCCACACTTAATGCTAGAGGTGACATATTGAGGGTAAACATATTTAACCCTGCACCGAATTTAATTATTTTATAAACCTACCTAGGAAACTATGTGTGAGTAAACTAGCTTTTTACACACAATTTAATTTACAAAAACCTTATAAAGTATCTGAAGATGCAAGTGCCTGTACGGATCATCTTGCCAAGGTAGGTGTTCGTGTAGAGCAGTGGCCAACCATTGCGCACCTATCAAGCGCACCTATATTAGAAGAAGATGCCTTTAAAATTTATGCAAATGAAATTAAACGCGTTAAATCTCAATATAATTATAATCATGCAGACCTAGCAATGATGAGGCCGAATGATGCTTTTGCCGTATCGATAAGAGGCCGATATTTATCTGAACATACACACGAGGAAGATGAAGTACGTTTTTTCTTAGGAGGGAAGGTTTTAATCTACTTAAATATTGATGAAAGAATTCATATTCTAGAATGCAGTTCTGGCGATTTTGTATTCATTCCGGCAGGTGTAAAGCATTGGATGGATATAGGGCCTATGCCAGATTTTACTATGATTAGATGGTTTAATTCGAAGAAAGCTTTCATTAATAATTTTACAGAAAGTTTCGCAGCAGAAGCAACGCCTCGTTGGGAAACTATTTATAGTGAGGCGCATTTTAATATTCAGCAATAATCTTAAATATATATGGGGTTATATATCTGTTTATACACAGCTACTTAAGCTCAAAAGACACTTCTATAAAGGCTCTCATTTCAAGATCTTTTTGTTCGTATGAGCTATTACTTTTCAGCATGCTATCTTCCATCGCCATTGCTCTGGCAAAGATAGGCGGCGAGTTTTGGCTTACCTGATGGCTTACACTACTTAACTTTCCTATATCCACCCCAAATTCATTGGCTATTAATTCTGCTTTTTGCTTGGCTAATTGAATAGCATTGATTAGTGCTAGGTCTTCAAAATATTGAGCATCTTGCACTGAAAATTGAATATTGTTCAGGTTGGTATGATCAAGCTTACTTACCGTCGTTGCAAGGGAGTCAAGTTGTTTTAGGTCAATAAGGTTAAAACTTACTTGTCTGCTTATCCTATAACCTAAAAGCTGCTTAGGCTTTATGCTGTAATCATATTCAGCTTGTATCGAGGTTTGGCTTGAGTCCAAACTGCCTTCTTTTACATCAAATTTCTTGAGCTTTTTGAGTAGAGTCTTTACCTGAGAATCAATTCTGTTGTGTGCCTGCTGTGCATCCAATTCGGTTGTTTGTATGCTTAGGTTGAAAATAGCCATGTCAGGTTGCGCTTTAACCTTCCCTTCGGCGCTGATGTTGATTAATGACTTTTCACTTGCAAGGCAGAATACGCTAATTGAAAAAAGTAAAAATGTAATAAGAATTTGACGCATAGGGCACCTTTTTATTAATTAAGCTTTCGTTTATATCAACTAGGCTGAAGAGTTTAAAGTTAAAAAAGATTCACCTGATTAATAGAAAGAATTTATACTCATTGGCATATGTTAGTTTTGATGGAGTCAATGTGGAATTTTCAAAGTTTGGACAGAAGTTTGGGGCAAATTCAGGTATCACGAGTTTAATGGATGACCTAGGCGAAGCCTTAGGTGGCGAGTCAGAAATGATCATGATGGGTGGCGGTAATCCGGCTCATATTCCTGAGGTTCAAGATGCGTTTAAGTCTAGACTTTCCCATATTATTAACTCGCAAAAGGATTTTGAATCATTAATCGGAACCTATGACCCCCCTCAGGGAAATAACGCTTTTATTCGCGAACTTAAAGACTTGCTCAACGCGGAATATGGTTGGAATTTATCTAATGAAAATATAGCCTTAACCAATGGCAGTCAATCTGCTTTTTTTATGTTATTCAATTTGTTGGCAGGAGAGTATGAGGGTGGCGAATTTAAACAGATTCAATTACCGTTAACACCTGAATATATTGGTTATAGTGATTCAGGTCTAACAGAAAATTTTTTCCATGCAAATAAACCATCTATAGAAACCATTGATACTGATACCTTTAAATATCACATCAACTTTGATCAACTTGAAATCAAAGATAACTGTGGTGCAATTTGCGTTTCAAGACCAACAAATCCTACTGGTAATGTTCTAACTGACAATGAGGTTCTAAAGTTAGATGTATTAGCCAAGAAAAAAAACATTCCCCTTATCATTGACGGTGCCTATGGCACACCTTTTCCCAGTTTGATTTTTAGTGATGCCACACCCATTTGGAACGACAACATTGTACTTTGCTTAAGCCTTTCTAAGTTTGGGCTTCCTGCAGCTCGAACAGGTATCGTTATCGCAAAAGAAGAGATTATAAAATCTATTTCAAGCATGAATGCCATAATGAATTTAGCGACGGGAAGTTTTGGGAGTTCCTTGGCGATTAATTTAGTTAAATCCCGCGATATTATTACGCTAAGCCAAACGGTAATAAAACCTTACTATAAAGATAAAGCTAAACGGGCCAGAGATTTCCTGCTGCAAAAACTAAAAGGACTTCCAGTTAAATTACACAAAGTGGAAGGGGCAATGTTCTTGTGGTTGTGGCTAAAAGAGTGCCCTATTAGTAATGATATTTTATATCAACGCTTAAAGTCTAAAGGTGTCTTAATTGTATCGGGTCATCATTTTTTTCCAGGCTTAAGCAGCACTGAAGCA
>CAXBKC010000050.1:0-13767 GCA_963975615.1 uncultured Oleiphilus sp. | reverse complement strand
AGACCAGAAGTGAGTACAAGTCCTGTTATTACGCTGGCTAACGATTTAGAGCCAGAGAATACAAATACTATAAAGACGATCCCAGCAAATAATAGAAATATAGTGCCAACAAATATATTGTATCCGTAGGATATCTTGTCAGAAGCTGAAAACTCTTTTACGTTAACTTCACCAGAGTGTGAGAATTCTATGAAAGGTAGTGCTCTTCTAATTTGAACCCAATCTACACAATAAGAGATAAGCTTGTGTAACCTAATCAGATTACTTCTTAGAGATTTCTCTGCGACAATATTTGTGGCTTTTCTAAAGAAATGACTGGCATGCTGATCTTTGATGACTTCAGCTACCTCATCGTCAATGAAATCTTTGTTTCCTAGGTAAGATTCATAACTAGTTATCCGTTCTTTTTTTCTTTTCTCTGCTAAGTTGAATATTTCTCTGCTTCTTTTATTTAGAAGAACCCAAATAACTAAGATCAGTAAAAGAACCCATCCTGACCAATGGGTTCTGAGTAGTTCTACAAACGTGTCTGCAAAGTCAGGTACACTTTTAAGAAAATTTGAGTATTCGTTAAGGTCTGGTGCTTTATTTGGCATCGATTTTCCTTTCGTAAATATTGGTTAGAGGCAGCGTTTGATCATCAAAGTGACCAACGAAGCCCTGTTTCTCTTATGTGAACGATAGAAAGGTAGCTGACTCATAAAATGAGCCAGCTACCAATTTTTTATCGAGCTTTATTCGATTGAGAAAGAATTGAAGCTGCTAACGATTTTGTAGTGTCGTTATACTTGTCGCTTTTCATAACACTTGAAGCAACTTGCTCTAATTTATCTCCGGTTTGATTGGAACTTCCTGTTTGGCTCAGTACGGAGCCAGCAAGAGTTTTTTGTATTTGAGACGTGCTGCTGTCTGTTAGAACAGACGAGGCGAGTGATGCCATTTTTTTAGATGACTGTTTACGATTAATCATAGTATTAAACCTTTCAACAAAATAATAAAAATGCCAGCCTCACTATGTGAGGCTTGGCGTTTACTCAATGGTTATACGCTTTCTATCGGTACTAAGATCGGCCAAGCCTTACAACCATACTGGCGTGCATCCAGCATTTGGTTAGACTTAGGATCTTTTCGATAGCGACGAAAGATGAGTTTCATTCCCTTAGGAACTTCAATCTTCTTATTCGAGGCCATTAGAGCTTCCTCCTAAATATGGAGGTGTCGGTTGAAAGTTATAGCGATTTCGACTACAGTCTTTATGAGCGTATCGCAAAGCTTCCATGAGTACACCTCACTGGATTTTGGGTTACTCGCTGCAGGCGATGTTGGCGCATCGCTTGCAGTACCTACCCGGTTAATCAAATACCAACTCTCTTACTTCTTTATTTCCTATTAATCTGTTAAAAATTCGATAGTCTTTTGCTTCTTTTCTATAACGACCTGCAATTATTGCAGGATTAACGCTAAGTTTTTTGGCTAGGTCTTTGACATTTTTGGGTGATGTTAGAATGTCAAAATACATTTGCCAGTCTTGTTGAGGCATCAGGGCATTTAAAGCTAGTTGGTCAGCTTCATCTTCCTTTGTATTTATCTCATCGCTAGTTTCGACATCGTCAAAGTAAATATCTGAAGTGCCTTTTAGATGCAAAGATACATGGGCGAGTTCATGCATTAGCACAAACCAGAAGTTATCGAGTCGATCGTATCTGACTGTCATTCCAATAACAGGATTGTTATTTACTCCCCACATGGCAGCGCCGTCTAAATAAGTCTTAGGCAAGTGTTTTTCAAAAATAAGGTGGATTCCGTTATTAGCTAACTCCTGTTTGGCTATAAGAGGTCCGTTATCCAAGCGTGATAACTTAAGAATTTCATTCATGAAGTCACGGTTGATGAGATCTAAATCGCATTTGCAAATCGAGGTTTTTAAAGACTCATTTAATACTTTTGCTTGCCATGCTCTCAAGGCTAGTCGGTCCATTTTGGAATTAGTGAAATGTGGTGCATTACTGCGTAAATGTGCTGATTGGTTGTCGCCAAAAGGGTCCATTCCTACAGGTTCAAATAAACCTTTAATAGCTTCTTCTGCTCTACCTAAAGCTTCAGAAGTGCTTGATAAAGTATTACCGAAGAAACCTTGTTTAAACATGGCTTTAACAGGGAAGTCAGTATATTCAACTTCTCGTTTGTCGAGATCATATTTCTGTTCTTGCATTAATACTTTGTAGGAAATTCCTAAGCCTTTATGTAAACTTTTGATCATAGAAAGACTAAGGGGCTTTTTGCGGTTAAGTATCTCGGACACTCGACTTTGTGTACCAAGAAAAGGAATCAAGTCTCTCTTAGTTAAACCTTGCTGCTCCATACGAAACTCAATAGCCTCAATGGGGTCAGGCATTCCGAGATTGAACTCCTCTTTCTCATATTGCTCAATTAACAAAGCAAGTACTTCAATGAGATCTGCATTTAGGTCAGGGCTTTGTTCTATAAGTGAATCAAAGTACTTTTTTGTTTGTTGGTACTCTTCTTGATTTGAAATAATTTTAATATTCATTTTGTTCACCTAATTGAGATCCCATTTGCTATATGCCGCTGGAGTGCCTACATTTTCAACTCTTAAAACCCCACTTTTATATAAGGGAAGTGCCATTATCTTGCACGCACCTTCATAGAGATGAAAAACTACTTTGTTGCATGGAAGATTGTCTACGCCGTTAAACTTAGCTTTGATACATTCAAAGCTGGACCAAGACTCAGACTCAACTTCGCATAGCCAGCTCTGCAATGCAGCTTTAGAGTCTGCATTATTGCTAGCAAAATTCATTAGCTCATCTCGCCCTATTATTCGCAATATTTCTTCCTCAGGATAATTGGAAATCATTATTGCATCCAAATAATGTAATTTCAAATGTTTTTTGGGGGAATGTATGGTGGAAGTTTTAGGGGAGACTATAGTGAGATTAGAGGCTATTAGATTCACGATACTATAAATAACCCCGTTATCTCCTGTATCTCCGCTACTCTATCTTTGTAAGCTTCCAGCGAGCTGAGTTTTTCGTACTATCTTGTATCTTATGCAATCTGATGCCGCCTGCTATTCTACCCCGACGCTCTCCGAGAAATTTACCCAATGATAGTGGGCTTAACTTGCTTTGCCCGCAATCTTCTAAAGTCTCTGTAATTTCCTGGGCTTTCATGCTGCCACTTTTCAAAAACGAAGAAAGCTCCTTCGACGTAAACGACCTATCTTCAAAATGATCATACAGGTTATGAAATAAACTGATGAGAGCTTGCGCTTCGCTATCAAATTCTCTGCCTTTGTTGAGTGATTCCGAAATATCACAATACTCTCCTGGCATTACATACTCGCCAAGCCATGCAATCGGTGTACGTACGAGATCTGCCCACTTTTCGAAGCTGGCAATTGATCCCTCTGGTTTCCAGTCTCGCAGATACTCAATACTGTTAAACCAACCTAGTAGGATTGTTAGAGCTGCATTAACTAGTTGATGCCGGTTTTCCAAACAGTATAGTAGAGGGTCAATATCGAACTCACGATGGTGAGGGTTTTCGATGTTAGATTCGAGCCTAGATGTAAATACACGCCTAACGAGGTCACTATCAAACAGCATATTATTACCGGTGAGCAGAACCAGGCAATTGAAGTTTATCGTTGGACTTTCATTTGTTCCAAGCTTACGGTCACTCATCAAGCCTGAAGTTAGCACGCTTGCAAGTGTTGCCGATTTGAATTGTCCGACGATGTTGTCATGAATGTATGTGTTTTGGTCATTTAATCCAATTGTGAGAAGTCGCTTTCTCATTTCTTCGTCATTTTTTAGGTCTGTATGCAGCCAGACCGTTGGGATTTGCCCACTGGCTATGGCCCCTATAGTTTGAGCTAATAACGTTTTACCACTGCCCTGAGTCGAGGCGTCATATGAGAAGGCTGGAAGTGTTCTCAGGGTTGGGCGAACGATAGCTGTTAAAATGGCAGCGAGATGAACGCTTTTATCCAGTATTCCAGCGAAAGGAAAGTCTTTGAACACAAACATTAGTTCGTTGACTGCTGATTTAACCTCAGTGTGAGAAGGTGTTTCGTTAATCTCAGGAAATGTACTTTCCAAGTCTACATATATTCCAGAGTCTTCGTTGTACCCCTGTTTGCTAATGAGTTTTCCATTTACATCGATAGTTGGGATAGTTATCACTGACGAGATTATCTGAAAATTATGATACTTTGAAATCGAGATTAGGGATTTCAGTAACTTGTCGGGAGGATCAATAGGTAGAGTTTCCTTGGCATCTTTATCACTCACTCTTCTATATTGAATAATGCTTGCAAGGTAGTGGGACAATAAGTGCTCATCAAATCTGATTAATTTACCCTCAATTACCGTAACTAGTTGATCGTTGAATAAGAATACATCTGGTCTTTTCTCTAGCATTGAAAGTGTTCGATTAATAGTTTCAGCAGTGTCGCCCTTCTTTATAATGACACTCTGCCTTTGGCTGACCAAGCGATAAATAATTTCACCAGAAGGAGTATATACACGAAGATATTTTGTACCTCCAAGCAAGAATAATTTACCTAAGTTTTTTGAATCTGGATTTATTGGGCAAAGTGTTGTCTGGTGATGATAATCTTCAGGGGTTTCGAGTATCTCTGATATGGTAATAGTTGAGCCGTCTGACAGTGATATCAGGTAGTCGGGTTCAAGAATTTTATTATCTAAAGCCTTCCAAATAAGCGCTCGCGCTTTCCCTACCTTCATCTCAGATTGTTTAGTAAATTCAAGGGAACGTTTATTGACAAAAAGTTTCCGAGCTTTATAGGCTGAGTTTTGTGCTTGATCGCTTAGTTCTTTCTTAATCTTTTTGGAAGAGGTGATCTGTTCATTAGTCAATTGTACTGCAACTTGTTGAGGGTGAGGTAATACCTCAAGTACATGTTGCGAATCGGTTAGCATTGTTGTGCTAGTACATATGCTTTTCTATTAAGTCTCCGGTTTCTGTTTGTGTATATGAGGCATATCCGTTCATCCAGCAATGATTCTTAATTGTCGAAATGACTGGATCAAGGTTTCGCGCCTGTCCGCGCGCGGGGATTGAAATTTGGGAGATACTTTTATCTACATTCTGCGTCTCAATATTTACGTTGAGAACTTGGGCTATGGAGGAAATGGCTTTTTGGTGTAGGTGTTGTTCTCCTTCAATTGTTATTAGCAGAGAATTTACTGAAAACGAGTTTAATGTAGTGGTTTTAGGTGCGTGAGTATTAATACTTTCTGTCATGATTTAGATCTCTATAGTTAAAAGGTCTAATCAATTTATTCTTTGTAAACCCTAAAAAAGCTCCAAAAGATTTCGTTAAGCGTAAGCATTAACCATTCTGCTTCAAAAAGTCCCATCAAGTTGCATAAATTCTCTGCATGATAGTATGTTAATACCTGCTTTGGTTCATTGCGGTGACTCCTTTACGAGGGGGCGGGGTGGAAAGCGTATCTGATCAATACGTTGTTTTTTCCACCTCTCTTTTCTAGATTTTCTTGTGATGCTGATACAATCTTTATAGCATATTGAAAGTTTAGTTCGTGAAAAACTCGACTACTTTTTATCCTTCAAGGCTATCTTTAAAGTTCGTACAAAGATGACTTAAGAAACATGTAAACTCAACTATTTACAAAGCGTGTGAGCCATTCGGCTAAATTATAAGTAAGCTCTTATACACACATGTTCTAATACCATAATTGATAAATATGCTAGAATTTTAAGGTCGTTAGGAAATTTGCCGATAATATCGGTATTACGTTTGATTTGAAGTAAAAGAAAATGGCTATAGCTTACGCACACATTAATCCAGATATACTTAGATGGGCTAGAGAAAGGGCTCAATTAAGCATTGATGCGCTTGCAAGAAAGCTTAATACATCTGGAGATACGCTTGAAGCCTGGGAAAAAGGTGAAAAAAGAATCACTATAAAGCAGGCTAAAACCGTAGCAGAAAAAACGTATGTGCCTTTTGGTTACCTATTTCTAAAGAAAACACCTGAAGAAAATCTTCCAATTCCCGACTTAAGAACAATCGATGGTGAGCAAGTTCGTCAGCCAAGTGCTGAGCTGCTGAAAATAATTCAAATAGTACTGGCACAACAAGGCTGGTACCAAGAGTATTTAAATACTCAGGGCACTGATAAAAATTCTGTAATTGGTCGCTTTTCAATAAAAGATAGTGTTTCCACAATTGTAGAAGACATGAGATTCGTGCTGAATGTAGATCCGCATCCCGTTCGTGGAAATTGGGAAGATTATGTTCGCGATCTTGTTAATCGAATTGAAGAAGCTGGCATACTTGTAATAAGACAAGGTGATCTGGGGCACCACTCTAAACCTTTATCTGTTGAAGAGTTTAGAGGGTTTGCTATATACGATGAGATAGCGCCGGTTATTTTTGTGAACCAATCTGACGTACCCAGCGCAAGACTATTCACCCTTATCCATGAGTTAGCTCACATATGGATTGGTCAAAGTGGCGTTTCTGATGGCAATGCCAATACTCATAGACGAGAAGAAGTTTTATGTAATGCTGTTGCAGCTGAGTTTCTTGTACCTGGAGATGAGTTCTTACCAAGGTGGAATGACTTAGAAGATTGGACTGATAACTTGCCATCTTTAGAAGCTCATTTTCGTGTGAGTACTTGGGTGCTTGCCAGAAGAGCATTAACATTTAATTTAATAAATAACGCTCAATACAACCAATATATTGCTTTTGTTAAACGACAATATGAGCGATTAAACCGAGACCGTGATGGTGGCCCAACCTATTATATGACAAAGAAAAGTCAGCTAAGTGAGCGTTTTTCTCGTGCTTTAGTGGCAGAGACTTTGAGCGGTAGAGTTTTACTTCGAGATGCCGCACAGCTTTTAAATATGAAGCCACACAACATCAATAATTTCGCCAAGGAACTCGGTATTTGAAATATTTATTAGACTCAAACACTTATATCCAAGCTAAGAATTTTTACTACAATATGGAATTCTGTCCTGCTTATTGGGATTGGCTAGATGCAGAGTATGAAAAGGGGAACCTAGCTAGCATCGCTAATGTATATGATGAGCTTAAAGTTTATGGCGATGAATTAAGTTCATGGGTAAAAAAGCGCAAAAATCACTTTGTTGAAGATTCTGATGATGCTACTCAAGAGAAATTTGCAGAAGTAGCTGAGTATGTAGCTAATTTAGCCAATAAGAAGCCTGAACATATAGCTAATTTTTTAGATAAGGCTGATCCTTGGCTTATTGCCAAAGCGTCCACTTTAAAGGCTACAATTGTTACTCATGAAAGGTTAGACCCACCTAGCAGTAAAAACGTCAAAATACCAAACATATGTCAAGTGTTTGAAGTTGAGTATATTTCCACATATGACCTTCTTCGGCGCCTCGAAGCACAATTCATCTTAAGCCTGTAACTACAGTTCTCGAATCATACTTAATATCAGTTGCATTTTTTCTCAGATTGTTAGGATCTATTTTTTTCTGAGGGATTCTACATGACTAAGATTGACGACAAGATTCAGTGCCCCAACTGTAAGAGACGAATTGTACCTAGGCTAACGTTTTATGAAGGAACTCCATATAAATCATGGTGCCCTATATGTGGTGGTTTGGTTGAAAGCTTTTGTAACTTTGGGGGAATCTGGTCTTCAGTTGTCTTTTTGATTGTTGTCTTCGCAATTATTTTCTATTACGCCATTTAGAGCAGCAACTTAATCCGTGGCTGTAATACTAGTGCAACACAATTCATGAAAGGGGTGAACCGACTTAATGAAGACGGTTCGTTAACCCAGGTGAAAATACGTGTTCGGATCTTGCAAGATATGCTGCATGAAGTATAAGCATCGCTGTTATTACGCAGGCATCTCTTGGATTTGGGTGAAGGTGTCGAATTCTACTGAAAATCATCTGAATCAATACCTCCTCGTTGTAAGCGCCTGACTCGTCACTCATATTCTCTGTTAGTTGCCATTCGTGATAAATTCGGATCATTTCGTCAATATCATATTCTTTGGTCGGCCAGCCTGTTTCTCTTAGCCACACTGTCACCTCATACTCGCCCAAATCGTGTACCTCTTTTGTCATGCAAATTTCCTCGCAGTTAAAAGCATTAACTTATCAGGTGGGAGAAATATGCAAGCTTTCGTGCGTGTTTTGAGAAATTGGTCTACGTTGCGCTATGTCGCTGTACATCTTGGACGGGAGTATTTTTGATAAGAGGTAGGGTTAATTTGTCCTTGGGGGTAAAACAAGGGGATAAAAATTTGATATCTTATTTAAATTAATAATTAAAACAATAGGTTAGTGTCTTAGTTTTAAGCCGGCCCCGGGCACCATTATTTTCAATGACTTACGTCACTTCTAGAATATTCCAAAATCTGTCTATTTTTAATAGTAGACGTATAGTAGACAAATAGCTTTTGTTATATCTCGTCCTAAAAATAAAACGATTAATATTCTCTCTATTTTTTTTCAAATCTTGGATGGTATAACTATCTATGTACTCTAATTCTTTAGCGTTAATTGAAAAGCTTAATGATGTTTATAGAATCACTAAGCTTCTTGTAGGTATTGTTGTCGATAGCGCAGAAAATGCATTAGTATCTAAGTAGACTCTTTAAGTTGATGTTTTCATTGTAAGCAGGAGTAAATCTTGAGTAATAATAAGGAAGCGTTTAAGGAAATTTCAAACTGGAAATTAGAAGCGAAGCTTGAGGATAACGAGCGCTATTTTTACTTAACGCCAGAAGTTGAACAGCTCTTGAAGGGTGAAAAATCGTATGTAATTGGCAGGAAGGGGACAGGTAAAACAGCAATAGCTAGTTATTTAAAAAAACAAAAGAAATTCAATCATTTTGCTATTCATCTAACTCTAAAAAATTTCCCATTTAATCAGCTTTATGAATTAAAGGACGGTAAATTTACCGCGCCTAATGAATATATCACCGTTTGGAAATATATAATTTATGCGAACCTGCTTTATTTAATGGCAGATAATGAAGCTGTTGATCCCAAACTAAGGTCTATCATAAAAGAAACTATACCTAGCGATCCCAAGGCCGCCTTATCTAGAAAAATATCTGAATGGACTTCTGGCAAATTCAGCGTAGGGTTTGCAAAGTTTACTGCTGCATTAGGGGTAAGCCGCTCAAACGAAAGTGTTGAAATGACATGGACAGAAAGAGCTCAAGTTTTAGAAAGTGTAATTCTGGATAATATTGATAAATCTGTATACTTTATTTTATTTGATGAACTCGATGAGGATTATAAATACCAGTCGACTCTGGGTGAAGACGGCAAATACTTGGATTTAATTACTGGTCTATTCAAAGCTGTACAGGATGTTAAATCTATTGGGATTGATTACGGAAAAAAAATTAATCCTATTATTTTTCTTCGAGAAGACATCTACGACCTAATTCGTGATCCAGATAAGACTAAATGGAGCGATTTATTGATTCAGCTTCGATGGACGGCGTATTCAATTCAACCACTTCTAGCTTACCGACTTTCAAAAGCAATTAACCCAAAGCAAAAACAAATTTCATTTGGAAAAGTTTGGAACCGTTTCTTTGCAGATGAAACTATAGGCACTGGTCGTGGAAGAAAAAAACAAATTATGGTCTATGACTGGATAAGCAGAAGTACTTTATTGCGCCCGCGTGATTACATAAAGTTTATACAGCTTTGTGCAAAGAAAGCTTATGGATCTAATTATCACCAAATACTTTCTGGATTAGTGACAACTCAAGACATTCTTTATTCCAGCTATCTAAGAAGTGAATTGATTGACGAAGTTCATAGCATAATTCCTGATATAGACAATGTATTGGAAGTATTTGCAAAAATTGGCAAGTCTCAACTTTCAGTTGAGGATTTTAAGCAGGCCTACTTGAGTGCTTTCGAGGCTGGTCAAGTTAAATCAAAAGACTATGAGTTTGTATTAAAAATGCTATTTTCATTCAGTATTATTGGAAACCACGCTAATGACACGAATAAATATGTATTTAGATATATTAACCATGAGGCAAATTTAAATTTAGATCATGCGATAGCAATTCATCGAGGGCTTTATAAGTCTCTACAGCTTTTCTAATTAATCTGATTTAAAACTTATAGTAAATAGTGTCTGATCTATTTTTGGATTGAAACGTTTGTTAAATGCGATATATGTATATTTTATTTAAGAAGTTCCGTTAGTTTTTCATATGAATTGCCCAACTTCTCAACAAGTGAAGTGTAGATTTCAATGAGAGCAGAGTTTGCATCAAGACCTAGGCGACTAATTACAAAGTCTAGTTTTTCTTGCTCGCTCTCTTTAGAGCCAATATGAGAGTAAGCTACACGTAAATCATAGAGAATGTAAAAAGGAGACATCAAAATAGGTATATCTTCACCAGAACAGCTAAGTTCAATCGATTTTTGCAGTCGTTTGATGCTACCAAGGCTTTTTGGGTCTCCATTTAATTGCGAAATTACATCACACAACGCTTTGTTATCAAACGACTCAAGATATATCTTATTAAGCGTGTCTGCTACGTGTCGCCGTTCTTTTTTAGTGTCAACAACTGGTGCGTTAAAAGACACTGAAAGATCAAGCACTTCACTATCTAGATGTGCTATTTTTATACCAAACCTGTTGAAGCATGCTTCAAGAAATGTTGAGCGACTTCTAAATAAAGCATCTTCTTTAGATAATTCTGTAAAGATACATTCTATTTGTCCATCGTAAAATTCTGAACCTATAGAATGATCAGATCCGATGTTTTCTGAACGGAGATAATACTGTTCATTATCAGGAAGGCGAGCAATATCGCCCAGCCACATAATGACCTTGCCATTTTTATTAATGCCAAATGGCATTGAAAAATCATCGCCTCTCCATATGTAGTAGAAGCAAAACTCAATCGATAAGTTGGTGATGTATCGTATTTTAAAAGAACTTCTCGTTTAAAAAATACTGGTGTAAGAAATCCGTCATTCGACGGCCGCTTTAGTCCGGGAATATATTTATAATCGTCTGAATCGTAAATGAATGGAGCAACACCAAAACCAAAAACTTGATTTGTTTTATTACGTGTAACAGTCATCTTATCGCTAGAATTTTTAACAGCCTGTTCATGTAAATGAATAACGGCGTATCTAGAATCATCAGGAATGAAACTTTTGTCACATGATTTACAGTACAGCATCGGAAGCCCCTTGATTTCAATATCCACACCTGTAACTAGTTCATGGAAATCTGTAAAAATAAGGTCTAAATGATCTCGGCATTCATCACAATAAAGTCTCTGAATGCTCCCTTGTTCGGGGAATAAATCGGCAATTTCCAAGCTCTCTCCTAAGTAGTTAATATAAAACTGATGGGCAAATGTTTGAAAGCGGTTTAGTTCGGTTTTTCGCACAAATGTAAAAGCGAATGTTTGCCAGCTTCACCTAATATAATGAACACCACTTTTATTTATTCTGCCATAACTTTTGCTTGCATATGTGAGCAATACCCACAAATGTTGTTATCTGATATTTCTTCTGGTGGAATATTGCATCCACACCTTATGCACTCATGTGTGGCAGAGTCACCACAAATCACGCAGACAGCTTCGTGAAATATATAAGCCCCTTCAAGGCAAAGTGGGCAGTCAACCACAGGCGTATCACCTCCATCCTTGTGAGCTGCATAGGCATCGTTGGCATAAAACTCGTTAACTGCATCATTAACTATTTCCTCGTAGTGTGATTCGTTCTCACATGATCTACATATAAATGACGCTTCTATGGCTTTATCCGAATCTGTAGTTTCGATTAGTCCGGATCCACATTTGCTGCATCGATATGCCTGCAATGCATAAAGTATTTCATTGCTGAAGTAGTCGAGTTTTTCTAAGGACGAATCACATTCCTGCTTTTCCTTCTCGTAGACTTCGTTTACATCAACTAATATTTTCCAATAGTTTTCACCGAGCAATGATTTTGGGTCTTCTTTTAGTTCATCAGCAATAAAATCTCGTATAATTAAAAATGAATCAGATACTAACTGTTGTACAGACTCATTATTTAAAGTGCTGTAATAGTGTTCTATATCGTTTCTATATTTATTTATTCTTTCTAGTCTTTTCCAATCAACCGATATATTAAGTGATTCAAATCTCTCTTTTATATTTTGAACATCGACTGTTTTTTTACCCTTTCCAATCCAATTGATAGCTCCTGTTGCGTCAATTTCTGGTAATACCCTTTGCTTAATTAGGGCTTCGTCAGATCCTTCAGGGCTAAGCTCACAAAGTTTATGTTTAAAAAGCAGAAGAATTCCTGCGAATATATTTCGTGTAGATGAGATTATTCTTCGCTCATCAGTAGACTCAAAGTCTTCCAATCCAATCGCTATCGAATCTAGTGCATTCTGTAGAATACTCATGATCTATCCTTGGTATATTAACGCGGCAATAAGCTTCGAGATCCACTTGGTTGCTTCGTAGGTTTTATTTTTGTTGGTCATAAACCGCTGAAATTTGAATGTTTGGAATATCTTCAACTTTAGGGTTCTCTGGGTCTTGGCTAGTAAAGGAAATATGAGTATGGATATTCATTGTTTTTAGGCAGAAGCTTTCAGCTTGGATTAAATTGAGTTTAATCTGTTTTTTTTCTTTGAATGAATCCATTATTGTATTGAAGATTGAAACCCATGCTATATGCCCCAGTTTATCAACACATAAAGAAAAATCGATATTTTTGTTCTCTTCTATTAGCTTAATATCATCGCCATGCATTAACGCGTTTCGAATATCGTTTAATAATTTAAATGCTTCGTCAGAATCTCCTGATACCATCAAATGAAAAAGGTGGTGAATAGCCTGTTTGGTGTATGGTTTATGTGTCGGATAGGTTTTGCAATTTTCGCAATATAGAGGCTGTCTGCATTTTGCGCATATATCGTTTACCTTATTTGTCCCCTTATGTATTGAAGCAAGAAGCTCGATAGAAAACCAAAAGCATTGATATTGGTCATCCATGTACTCTGCGGAAACACCTCTTGAAAACCAACGCAGTACTCTTTTTAATTTTGATGATAACTCCGCCTCTAAGACTGTTTCTAAGCTATCTATAATTTGCTGATCTATTATAGGGTAAGGCCTTTCATCACCAGGAAACCTTTGGAAAATATAGCAATGTCTGTCAGTAATTCCTTTAGTCCAGTCAGCGACGGTTAAAAGATGGCCTACTTTAAACTTAATGCTTGTACTAAAAGTTAAATAGTCGGTAAATTCCTTTATATAAGTTCTACCTATTTCAACAGCATCATCGAGCGATGGCGCATCATATAGTACAAATACAGTAAGAATTGTGTGTTCAGCACCGACTTCTACACTCTTATTAGATAACCGAATCTCATAAGAGCTATTTGGATGATTTAGAGTTAAAAAATCCAATTCTTCGGGTAAACAAGCTATAGATTCAAGTTCATATTCCGATAAGTACTGGTTCAAGTTGGAGCCTCCTTTCAAAAACTGACAGTTTGTAAAATCGATTCTGTATTTTAAGTTGATATAAGAATTCTTATAACACTATATTAGAATGATTAAGGCTTCTATAACTTATAAAAATAATCACATGTTTTGCTACGATAGTCTGAGAAAGTCCAAGTATATTTATAGCTTCTATTGATTGTTGTGGTGTTAATATTATATTTATTTTAATTCCTTCAATTATAAAAATTAA